>NZ_JBJGYN010000087.1:0-11522 GCF_054050015.1 Geodermatophilus sp. SYSU D01176
TCTCCTACCTCGAGGGCTTCTACAACACCCGCCGCCGGCACTCCCGGCTCGGCAACCTCAGCCCCACCGACTACGAGACCATGCAACTGACACAGAACGAGGTGTGTGCCTGACGGGGGTCACTTCACATCCATCGACAGCCCGACCATGTCCCAGCGTCTCACCGCCAGGCAACCGGCTAACCGCTGTGAGGAGTTCCGCCGGCAGGCGGCGTCGCTCGTCGTCGACGGCAGTCGCGGAGTGGGGAACGTCGCGTGAGCTGGACATCAACAACAAGACGCTGCGGAACTGGGTCGGCGCGCTGCGCCGGGAGCAGGCCACGCCGGGTGGCCCGGTCAGCGGTGATGAGCCGGCCGAGCTGCGCCGGCGGGTGGCGGAGCTTGAGCTCGAGAAGAGTTCTTAAAGAGAGCCGCTGCCTTCTTCGCGCGGGAGACGGGGGGGTGAGCCGGGGGCGGTCTTCGGCTTCATCGTCGCGAGGAAGGCCAGCTATGGCGTGCGCCGTCTCTGCCGGGTGCTGGGTGTGTCGAATACCGCCATCTATGACTGGCATGCTCGCGACGGCGGGCCGACCGCGGCCAAGATCGAGGAGGCGTATGCCGCCGCCGCTGTCCAGGAGGCCTGCTGCGAGCACCGCCGGTTCTATGGCGTCGGCAGCTGACCGTCGAGATCCGCCACCGCGGCGATCGGTGAACCTGCAAGCGGGTGGCCCCGTTCACAGCCCCGCTCCGATATCTGTGGGAGCGTCAGTTCCGAGCCTCCACTGAACCCGGCGCGGGACACCTGGCCGAAGACAGAAGACTGCCGCTGAGACCCGCGCGGAGCCGGTGATCTCATCGTCGCCGACCGTTTCGCCGGTGCGGTGGTCACCGGGCACGAGTCCCCGCACCGGCGGGTGCGAGCGGGATGGAGATCCTGCGAGCGATCATCCTCGAGGCCCGCGCGGAGGTGCCAGGGCTGATGACCGCCGAAGAGATGGCCGTCGACGCGACAAGGTGCGGGCGCCATCTGTGGTGCGCGCCGCATCCGGCCACCGGAGCGCCCCTGTCGATCACTGTCCTCGACCTGTGATGGCACACCCGGCATGTCCACCACGCCGCCGGATCGCCAGCCTGCGGTGAGGCGGAGCCGTGGATGCACCGGTGAGCTGTCTGGGCTCCGCCACGCGCGGCACAGTTGCGGGTCAGGTGCCGTACGGGCGAACCGCCTTCGCACTGCGGAGAGCGCGAGCCCACCAGTCAAGCTGGTCCAGCATGATCTTGGCCGCGGCGTTGCAGCCGTTGTCGCTCGTCGGGAAGCCGCCGGTCGAGTTGAAGTGGTCGAGCACCTGGGGAAACGTGACGACGTCCTTCATCCCTACCGCGTGAAACTCCGTGAAAATTTGCCGGAGGTGCTCGACGGCACGGACGCCGCCCGCTCGGCTCAGGCCGTAGCTGACGAAGCCGACGGGCTTGGCCTCCCATTCGGCGTTGTAGCAGTCGATGGCGGTCTTGAGCGGTCCGGGGACGCTGCGGTTGTACTCCGGCACGATCAGGACGAACGCGTCCGCGCCTGCCAGCCGCGGCCGCAGCGCGACGACCTCTGGTGTGGTCGCGTCGAGGCTGCTCGGCAGCGACCAGTCGGCCAGATCTACGACGTCCGTGACCATGTCGTCGCGCTGGTCGATCTGGCGGACGAACCACTCCGCCACCTTCGGAGCGAGTCGGCCATCGCGGACACTCCCTATGATCACGGTGACGCGGATCGGGTCAGTGAGCACGGCATCTCCTTCGAGGTCCGCCGCTCGGCGACGAAGCCTTGGACGGCGATGAGCAATCCGACAGCGGCGACGGCGACGACCATTGCCGCTGAACGATGTCCCGGTCCAGCGACCAGGGCGACCAACACGAGGGTGGCGGCCCCGCCGAGCTGGACGGAGGTCTGGAACACACTGCTGACGGACCCTTGCCGGCTCGGCCGACTACCGGCGATCGCCTGGGCCTGCAGAGCCGAGAAGCTCAGCGTGAACGCGATCCCGACCAGGATGGCCGCCGGGAGGATGCCGGGGAGGTACGAGCGGTGCGGAACCGTGCCCAGGTACCACCCGTAGCCGGCCACGGCGGCGACGTTGCCCGCGGTGATCAGCGGACCGGCGCCGAAGCGGTCGATCAACCTGCCGGAGTACGCGGTCGCGAAGGTCAGCGGAAGGCTGACCGGCAGCAGTGCGAGCCCGGTGGCGAGGGGCGACCAGCTGAGCTGGTCCTGCAGCTCGAACGTAGCCACGAAGAGGAAGCCCCATAACGAGCCGTTTAATACTGCGCCGCCGGCGGCCGAGCGGAGCACACGCGCGTTCGCCGACCGCGCCGCCCCGGCTGTCGGCTCCGCGGAGCTGCGGACGGAGCGGCCACCGACCGGGATCACGGCCGCGGGGTGGCTGTCAGCGGGCACCTGGCGGAGCGCGATCAGGAAGAGCACGAGTGCCACGGGCCCGCTGAATGCCAACGCCCACCGCCAGCTGACTCCGGTGAGCGCGCCGGAGAGCAGAAGCCCGGTGGAGAAGCCACTCGCTCCGAAGAGGGAGTAGATCGCCAGTGCACCGGCGCGTTGCGGCCCGGCCTCGAACGTGCTGCCGATGATGGCCAGCCCGGTGGGCGCCGTAAGGGCAACGCAGATCCCCTTGACCACGCGAGTGGCCGCCAGCGTCCCGGGGTCCTGCGCGAGCCCGCTGGTGACCGAGGCGATCGCGAAGACGAGCATCGCGGCGAGGTAGACCCTCCGCCGCCCGAGCGTCGCGGTCAACCGGCCGCCGAGCACAATGAACCCGCCGAAGGCGACGGCGAAGAGCCACATGAACGAGCTGGTCAGAGTAGGCGAGAGACCGAACTCCGCGCCTACTGAAGGCATGGCGATGACCATCGTCGACACCTCAAGGGCATCAATGAGCATGTTGCCGGAAAGCACCAGCAGCAGCGCCCAGAGCTGAGGGGTCCGCGCCGTCGACACATCCGCTCCTGTACGCCTACACGTGCTCACCGGTGCGCGTGGCGCGCACCGGTGAGCACCGGACCCGGGTCAGCCCAGCAGCGTCCCGCCGCTGGCATCGATGAACGCGCCGGTGATCCAGCGCGCGTCGTCCGAGGCGAGGAAGGCGATGACGTCGGCGACGTCCGCGGGCTCCCCCACCCGGTTGAAGGTCGACAGCTGCGCCATCTGCTGCACCGCCTCCGGCATGCCGAAGATCGGGTTGCTGTTTCGGGTTATCCCGGGCGCCACCGTATTGACGGTGATGCCTCGAGGGCCGAGGTGGCGGGCCAGATGCAGGCCGAGCATCTCCACCGCCCCCTTGCTCATGGCATACGACAACTCCGCGGGGTTGGCGAACCGAGTCAGACCCGAGGAGACGTTGATGACTCGGCCACCGTCGGGCATCACGGTGAGCGCCCGCTGGACGATGAAGAACGGGGCCTTCGCATTCACCGCCATCAACCGGTCGAACTGCTCCGGCGTTGTGTCCTCCGGAGCTACGCCGCCCATGATGCCGGCGTTGTTTACAAGGATGTTCAACCGTACCTCGCCGTCGTTGTGCTCCTTGAAGCCGTTCTCGAGCTGGCTGAAGAGCTCCTCGACATCGCCGGGCACACCGAGCTCCGCCTGCACAGCGAAGGCGCTGCCGCCTGTGGCGGTGATGCCGTCCACCACCTCGCGCGCAGCATCGGCGTTGCTCGAGTAATGCACGGCGACCAGCGCGCCGTCACGTGCCAGTCGCTCGGCGGTAGCTCTCCCGATGCCCCGGCTCGAGCCGGTTACCAGCGCAGTTCGACCAGAGATCCTGCCCATCACAATCGTCCTCTCCGTCGTGCGGCGCTGTCCGCCCTGGATCAGCGCTCGGACCGGCGGTCATCGCCGGCGATGATTGCCATGACCGCCGGCGCTCCCGTGCCGATGGTCCAGAGCACCCGCAGAGCCAGGCGCTGCATTCGCCAGCCGTGCGGAGTTCGAACGGCGGTCCCCTGGAACCGGCCGCCGAGATGGAAGTGGTCACCAGACGCCGGCGGCGGCGGGGAACTTCGATGCACGTGTGTCGCGATGACGCTCCATGTCACGGTCGCCCGGTCGCCGGCCAACTCGATGACGTAGTTCGACGCGTGGTGGTGTGTCCGGGCCCAGGGACCCATGAACGTCTCGGTGAAGGCGTCGAGCCCCGCGATACCCCGGTGGTTGCCGGGGGGGAAGCTCAGCTCGACGTCCTCGGTGAGGAACGACTGCGCCTGCGACTCGGTGAAGCGGCCTTCGTCGTGCATCAGGAGATAGCGGTTGCACAGGTCGCTCAACGCAGCCCGGTCCGCCAGTTCGCGGATCTGCGCGGCCAGGTCCGAGGCGTCCGGGGCCGGTGCGGCTCCCACCTCAACCACCGACGCCCGTCGCAGTAGGCACCCCGAACCAGCGGCGGAGCGCGTCCGTCGGATCGCCACCGCCTGGCGCGGCCCAGGCCACGTACCCATCTGGCCGGATCAGGACCCCCGTGCTACCACTGAGCGGGTGTCCGTCGGTCGGACGGGTGAGTCGTGCCGCGACCACGTCCACCCGGTCGGACCAGCCGGCTGCCGCGTCGCGCAACGATGGGGCGTCGGCGAGATCCAGGAGAAGCCCCCGGCCTCGGTGCAGCAGTGGATAGATCCGCAGCAGCCCACCGTCCGTAGTGAGCTCGACGTCGGGCATCCGCAGACCCGCGAGTGGGTGGTCACACGGGCCGACGTCGTAGCGGATCTCCAACCCGCTAACCATGCCGATGAGGTGCCTGCTCACCGGCTCGTACTGCATCAGTTCCAGCAACAGGTCGCGCAGCGGCTGCATCTCGCTGCCGCTGAGGAACAGGAGTCCCTGAGCCCGCGTGTTCATAAGCAGCCGTGCTCCCACGGCATGCCGCTCGGTGTGGTAAGAGTCGAGCAGGCCCGGCGGCGCCCATCCGTTGACCTCCGCGGCCAACTTCCAGCCGAGGTTTACCGAGTCCTGGATGCTGACGTTCATGCCCTGCCCACCGGCGGGCAGGTGGATGTGGGCGGCGTCACCGGCGAGCAGCACCCGGCCACGGCGGTACTCGGTGACCTGCCGAGTGGCATCGCCGAACGAGCTCACCCACACCGGCTCGGCGTGGGTGATGTCCTCTCCGGTCAACCGCTTCCAGGCGTCTGCGACCTCCGTGAACTGGACGGGGTCGGTCCGCCGCTGCGGGGGTGTGCCGCGTTCGCAGACAATGATGCGCTGGACACCGTTGCCGAGATTCCCGGCCATAACCATGCCGCGGGCTACCGTCTCGCCAATCATCCGCGGTCGGAGCTCGAGACCGCGAATGTCAGCCAGGAACATCTCCAGGGTCGCGGCCGTGCCCGGGAAGTCGAACCCGCCGACTCTGCGGACGGTGCTCCGCCCGCCGTCACAGCCGACTAAGTACGACGCCCGCATCTGCGTGGTCCCGTGGGGTCCGTCGACCTGGACGTCCACCGCCTCGCCGAAGTCGGTGCACGAGACGACCTGATGACCCCACCGGATGTCAATGCCGAGGTCGGTGATCCAGTCGGCCAGCATCTTCTCGGTGCGCGCCTGCGGGATAGTCTTCGCGCCAAAGTGCGCGCCCTCGACGAGGCTGAAGTCCAGCGGCAGCCCGCCGAAGTGGCCCTGATTGCTGGTCTCCACCTCGCCGAACCGGCTCAACAACCCCCGCTGCTGGAAGACCTCCATCGTGCGGGCGGTGAATCCCAGGCCGCGCGATTGGCCGGTCGGCCCGTCGAGCTGCTCCAAGACGGCGACCCGGACACCCGCCAGTCCCAGTTCCCCGGCGAGCATCAGGCCGGCCGGCCCGGCGCCGACGACGATCACATCCCAGTCCATGGTCATCTCCCCATGACGATCGGACGGTCCTCCCCACACGAACCGGCGGCTCGGTCCGGGCGGCGGTCAGCTGGTCGGCACACGGTGCGCGACGGTCTTGGCGAGGGTGGAGTGGATGACTCGTCCGTCCGCGCCACGCACGTGGGCGATACCGGAGCCGGTGAACGTGGAGCCGGTGTGCTGTGCACTGATGTCGATCTGCACGTAGGCAGCGCCGGGCAGCACCTTCTCGGGCGGCGCACCGGCCTCGTCTACCGTGAAGACTTCTTTGACCGTGTAGGTGAACGCGCCGTCGCCGGTCATCGTCCAGGTCCCCGCACCGGTGCTCTCCAGCGTGGTTAGGTCGACCGAGCCGTTCTCGCTGAACCCGATGGTGTAGTCGTCCTTCTTGCCGTCGTAAGCGACCGTGCCTGACCAGAGCCCGACGGGCGCATTCGCGAACTCGGACATGTCTCGTCACCTCTCCGTGGTTGTCGGGGTCGACTGCGAGGAGTCGGAACGACTGCTCGCGCGTGGCTTGACGGCTTCAGCCGCGAGCCTTGCCGTGGGGTCCGCACTCGTCGGCGGGCTTCAGGCGGGACGACCGGGGCCGCCCGGCCCACCGGGACCACCCGGCCCACCGCCCTGGACCTGCCGCATCAGGCCGAAGTTGTCGACGATCCCCCAACGCTCGGCGATCTTGTCGCCCTCGAAGCGGAGAATGAGGATGGCGTGGTGCTCGACCGTCCTACCGGTCGGCGGGACCCCCAGGAAGACACCGGTGTGCTTGCCGTGCATAACCCACCGGACACAGGCCTTGTCGCCCTGGGACAGGAAGTCGAGGATCTCGTATCTTACTTCGCTGAAGCCGCTTCGTTGCTTGCGGATTGTTAGCTTGAACGACTCGGGACCGGTCAGGGAGTCGTCGTGGCTGCCGTGGTTGCGGAAATCCTCGGTGAGGTACTGGTCGGCGATCGAGAAATTTCCTTGGTTGAGGCCCACCAGCCAGATCTGGTCGACGATCTCCCGCTGCCGCTCCGGCGTGGCTACCGTGACGCTGTCGGTCATGTCTCCTGTCCTCCTTATGGGTTCTCTTATCGGTCCTGCGAGTGAGCGCGGCATTGGTGCCCTGCGGTGTTGCGGTCCGCTGTTTCGCGGCCGTGGCGGACGGGTCTCCAGGAGCAGCCGTGAGCGCGTCGGAAGACCGCACACAACCCCCGGCCCGACGGCGGTCTGCCCCTCCCCCGTCGCGATCGAGCTACCAAGGAGCGGCCGGCGCTGTCGCGACACTGTTCGTCGCCCGCCTGCGAGCCGGTCCAAACCGCGGACCGCGGGCGGGCAGCACGACGACACCCACTCCTGGGCACCTGCCTGGTGACGCGCTGCTAGGCCCTGTTCGAAAGGTCGCGGAGCCAGATGTCGATGTCTATGATGGGGACGGTGGCCTCGTAGCGGACGGCGAGCTAGTCGTAGCGAGTGGCGAAGCCGCGGTGCTGTTTGTGCCGGTTGATGCCGCACTCGACGGCGTGCCGGTAGCGGTCCGGGTCGAAGGTCGGCGGGCGCCCGCCGGCGGAGCCCTTCTTCCGCCGGTTGGCCTGCTGGTCGGCCCTAACCGGAATGGTCGCCGGGATGCCGCGCCGGCGCAGATTGGCCCGGTTGACCCGGGCCAGGTAGGCCTGGTCGGCCAACACGCGCGTCGGGCGGGTGCGCGGCCGTCCCGGCCCGGACCGCCGCGGCACTCGGATCCGAGCGACCCAGCGCATGGTCGGCCGGCTCCCCGACGGGCGGCTCGAGCTGGTCCTCGGGATGGCGGCGGGCGCCGGCGGCGTGCTGATGCGCTCGGTTTCATCGTGGAGTCCACCGACACCACCCACTCGATCAACTACGCCTCGGCGGCCATTGCCTGTAGGCCGGTCAGAATCGCCGCCCAGGTGCCAGGCGCGGATCGGCCCATAGAGGCTCTGCCAGCTGCCATAGCGCTCCGGCACGTCCCGCCAGGGACAGCCGGTGCGGGTGCGAAAGCGGATGCCGTCGATGAGCTGGCGCAGCGTCCAGCGGCGCGCCCGATTAAGCTCTCTGCCGACCGGCAGCAGCGGCGCCAGGATCACCCACTGCTCGTCGAACAACTCCGAGTCTCCTCGAAGTACCGGTTGCCCGGGTTCCCCGAGCTCGAACATCGGCGCGAGGAAGTCCGCGGACCGCAGCCGGGAATACAGCCGCTCCGCCGCCTCCCGTGCCAGCAGGGCACCGCTCCCCACGGCCGCGAGAACTCACGGTGTACGCGAGGAACGTGACGATGCTGCGGCCGACCGGTGCCGACAGCCCAGGCGTGTCGGTCTTCTCCAGGTTTCGAAGACCTGCTCGCCACGGATCGCCGAGAAGCTGCGCAGCGCCTTCTCGACCGCCATGGTGGACACGATGCTCGTCGACTTGCACACCTTGATGAACCGCGTTCCCCAGCGGATGGTGCGGGAAGCTGACGAACGGGCTGTAGGCGAGGTCGTCATCCATCGAAGAATCCTGCTGGGATGCTGTCCGCCCACGCGAACCGCTCCGTCGACCAGCCATCGCTTCCGCGATGACCTGATGAGGCGCCAGGCCAGCGCGTTGACGATCTTCAGCGTGTTGGCAAGGCCACGGGAGCAAGTTGCGTTGATGAACCCTGGCGCATGCGAGGTCAAGCAGTACCGGTCTCCTACCGTCCGGCTTGCGGATTACTGAAGCCGGCCCGTGCCGACCCACGGTCGCACCTCAAGCCGCGCGCGTCCCGGGGCAGCTGGACATGAAAAACAGGTCTGCCAAGAGCCAATGGATCACGTGGCGTCGAGACAAACCTGCCGTCGCCCAGACTGTGACACATCGACGGGCCGGGAGTCAAGAACTGTTGTTGAGTCAAGGCCTGCCTGCCGCCCTTGACGACGTGCGGAGCACGGGCTCGGCGAGGCGCTGACCATGACCCCAGCAGAGCTCTCGAAGCTGGGTGAGGCGGAGCCGGGTCGTGCCCTGGGCTAGGACACGCTGCAGCGCTGCTGCCGGGTGCCCGAACCACCCGATCATGGTGGGCCTGGCGCAGACCACGAGAAGCGCCCACTTCGGCCTGGTGGCGATGTTGCTGCCGGCGGCCCGAGTCGACCGCTGTGAAGCTTCCATCCACCGCCTGCAGCCCCGGAGCCCTCCGCCCTCTTGCGATCCCGCTGACCAGACGATCCTGGGTGGAGGCGATGGCCTCTCGATGAGTTCCAGCCAGGAAGTGCCACCACGCCGTCGGGTGACGTCCCTCTAACGACCTCGTGCATGGTTAGCGGCGGGCGGTCGTTGACCTGCTCGGGGCGGACCTGCTCACCTGGTGGTGCCGGGTCGCGAGCGCCCTCGGCTGGCGGAGCCTGTCAACGACGGCTGAAAACGAACCCCGTGGCGACGGGTGAAAACGGACCCCCTCCGGTGGGTCAGTCGTCGGTCTTGGTCGGCTTGGGGCGGCCGAGGTCGCGGTCCTTGAGGCGGTAGCTGTCGCCCTTGAGGGCGATGACCTCGGCGTGGTGCACCAGCCGGTCGATCATGGCAGCGGCGACGACCTCGTCGCCGAAGACCTCGCCCTAGCGGCCGAAGGGCTTGTTGCTGGTCATGATCAGCGAGGCCCGCTCGTAGCGGCTGCTGACGAGCTGGAAGAACAGGTTGGCGGCCTCGGGCTCGAACGGCACGTAGCCCACCTCGTCGATGACCAGCAGCGGATAGCGGCCCAGCCGGCGCAGCTCGTCGTGCAACCGGCCGGCGTGATGGGCGTCGGCCAGCCGGGTGACCCACTCGGTGGCGGTGGCGAACAGCACCCGGTGACCGGCCTGGCAGGCCCGGATCGCCAGCCCGGTGGCCAGGTGCGTCTTGCCGGTGCCGGGCGGACCGAGCAACAGCACGTTCTCTCGCTCGGTGACGAAGTCCAGCGTGCCCAGATGCGCGATCAGGTCGCGCTTGAGCCCGCGGGCGTGGTCGAAGTCGAACTTCTCCAGGCTCTTGCGGGCCGGAAACCGGGCGGCCCGGATGCTGCCCTCCCCACCGTGCGACTCGCGGGCGGAGACCTCCCGCTGCAGGCAGGCGATCAGGAACGCCTCGTGCCACCAGGACTGCTCGCGGGCCCGCTCGGCCAGCCGCGGCACCGCTTTCCGCAGCGTGGGCGCCTTCAGCCCGAGTCAGGAACGCCACCTCGGCGCCCAGGTCCCGGCTCATGCCACCCCTCCAGCGGCGGTGTCGTCGGTGAGGCCGAGCGCGGCGTCGTAGTCGCTCAGCGGCCGGATCTCGACCTCTTCGGTGGGTGCGGCCGGCCGGAGCAGCCCGACTCGAGCCGCGCGCAACGCCTTCGCCGCGGTGACGTGCTCGTCGGCCGAGACCGTCTGGTGCTTGGCCCTGATCCGCTCGTGGTCGGCCACGACCCGGCCGTCGCAAAGCACCCGCACCCGGTGCAGATCGGCGAGCACCTCGACCGCCGCCCGATCACCGCTGGATGCACGGAGTAGTCGTTGCCGTCCAGGCGCACGTAGTGGTCCCGGGGCAGCCGAGTCGCGAAGCGCCAACCCGTCGCCGGGGCGACCGGCGGCAGCGGCAGCATCCGCTCCAGGTCGGCGGCGATCCGATCGGTCGGCGCGCACCCGAGCGCCCGCCGGGTGCGGGTGCTCACCAGCCGCAGCCAGGCCGCCAGCTGGGCGTTGAAGTCGACCGGGCCGGTGAATGTCCGTCCGGGCAAGAACGAGCGCTCCAGGTAGTCGTGCAGCCGCTCCACCAGGCCCTTGGCCTCCGGGTCGGCCGGCCGGCAGATCAGCACCTTGGCTGCCAGGGTGCCGCGGAAGCCCTGGCACTCGGCGGTGAGCTCCGAGCGGCCGCCGCGCCAGCGGCCGACCGCGCCCCCGCCGTTCCAGACCAGCACCCGCGGCACCGCCCCCAGGGCGGCGAGCAGCTGCCACCAGCCGGCGAACAGGTCCTCCGCGGCGCGGGACGGGATCAGCACCCCGGCGGCCCCAACGGGAGTAGCCACAGGCCATGGTCAGCACCGGCAGCTGCTTCGCTGATCGGCTCTGACCCGACCCCACCGGCAGCGTGATCGGCGGAAACCACAGATCGAACTGGGCGATCTCGCCGGCCACATACGCCGTCCGGGACGCCGGATCCGGCGGCAGGTAGACCGGTCGCAGCTCGGCCACTCGCTTCTTGAGCACGGTCATCGACCGGGCCCAGCCGATCCGCTCGGCGATCACCGTGGCCGGCATCGTCGGGATCGCCTGCAGCAGCTCCCGGATCCGCGGCTCGACCTTATCGACGATCGACGCCTGCCCGACCCGCTCGTAGCTCGGCGGCTCGGCACGACGCAGGGCTGTCCGCACGGTGTTGCGCGAGACACCCAGTACCCGGGCGATCTGCTTGATCGGGATGCCCTCGGCCCGATGCAGCCGGCGGATCTCCGCCCAGTCCTCCACGGACAACACCTCGTCCCTCCCCGGCTCGGCTCGAGCCAGGGTCTCGGGAGGGGTCAATTTCCGAGCGTCGCGAGGGGGTCAGTTTTCAGGCGTCGGTGACGTCCCCGCTGGTGGTGTAAGTCCAGGTCACCGCTCGCCTTGGTGATCACGCCAGGGGGCCACCGTGTGATGGTCAGCGAGACCACGGCAATGGTTCTCGCGGAAGGACACAGCACACGA
>NZ_JBJGYN010000088.1:0-10777 GCF_054050015.1 Geodermatophilus sp. SYSU D01176
GTGCGTCCTGCCTCGCGGCCGGCGGTGAGCCAGGACGCACGACGATCAGCCCACCTGGTCATCGGGGAAGGCGCGCTCAGCTCCAGCGGGTACGGACCGACAGGGCGGCGAGGGCGGCGGCGCCGGCGGTCGAGGTCCGCAGCACCTCCGGGCCGAGCCGCACCGGGCGGGCGCCCGCGGCGTTGAGCGCCACGACCTCGCCGTCGCTGAGCCCGCCCTCGGGGCCGACGACGACCGCGATCGAGCCGGAGGTCGGCAGCTCGACCCGGGCCAGCGGGTGGCGGGCCTGCTCGTGCAGCACCAGGGCCAGGTCGACCTCGGCCAGCGCGCCGCACACCTGCCGGGTGGTCAGCACGTCGGTGACCTCGGGCACCCGCGGACGGCGGGACTGCTTGCTGGCCGCCCGCGCCGCGGCCCGCCACTTGGCCACGCCCTTGGCGGCCCGGTCCTCCCGCCAGCGGGTCACGCAGCGCGAGGCCGCCCACGGCACGATCCGGTCGACGCCGAGCTCGGTGGCGAGCTCCACGGCCAGCGGACCGCGCTCACCCTTCGGCAGCGCCTGCACCAGCACCAGCTCCAGGGCCGGCGGCGGCACCTCGTGGCGGGCGGAGACCCGCACCTGCAGGCCCTGCGCCCCGGCGCCGGTGACCTCGCCCTCGGCCACGGTGCCGCGGCCGTCGCCCACCCGCACCCGCTCGCCGGGGGTCAGCCGCAGCACGTCGACGGCGTGCCGGCCCTCGGCGCCACCGACCAGCAGGTCGGCGGCGTCGGGCAGCTCGTCGAGGAGGAACAGCGGCGCCCCGTCGAGCCCGGGCAGCCGGTCGTCGGTGGGGACCGAGCTCACTTGAACAGCCGCGAGAACAGGCCGCCGTGGCCGTCGGCACCCGCCGCGGCCGGACGGTCCTCGCCGCGCAGCGCGGCCAGCTCGCGCAACAGCTTCTCCTGCTCGGCGTCCAGGCGGGTGGGCGTCTCGACCTCCACGTGCACCATCAGGTTGCCGCGGCCGGTGGCGCGCAGCCGCGGGGCGCCCTTGGCGCGCAGGGTGAGCACGCTGCCCGACTGGGTGCCCGGCCGGATGTCGACCTCCTCCTGCCCGTCGAGGGTGTCGAGGGTCAGGGTGGTGCCCAGCGCGGCCGCCGTCATCGGGAGGGTCACCCGGCAGTGCAGGTCCTCGCCGTCCCGGGTGAACACCGGGTGCGGCCGCTCGGCGATCTCCACGTACAGGTCACCGGCGGGCCCGCCGCCGGGGCCGACCTCGCCGTGGCCGGTGAGCCGGATCCGCATGCCGTCCTCGACGCCGGCCGGCACCTTGACCGGGATGGTCCGCCGGGCCCGCACCCGCCCGTCGCCGCCGCACGTGCGGCACGGCTCGGGGATGACCTGGCCGGTGCCGGCGCAGGTCGGGCAGGGGCGGGTGGCGACGACCTGGCCGAGGAAGGAGCGCTGCACGCTCTGCACCTCGCCGCGGCCCGAGCACGTGGTGCAGGTGGTCGGGTGGGTGCCGGGCGCGGTGCCGGCGCCGGTGCAGCCGTCACAGAGGACGGCGGTGTCGACGGTGATGTCCTTGGTGGTGCCGAACACCGTCTCGTCGAGGTCGAGGTCGAGCCGGATGAGCGCGTCCCCGCCGGCGCGGACCCGGCTGCGCGGGCCGCGCGTGGCCGCCCCGCCGCCGAAGAAGGCGTCCATGATGTCGCCGAGCCCGCCGAACCCGGCTCCGCCGAACCCGCCGGCCCCGGCCCCCGCGCCGCTGTCGAACGGGTCGCCGCCGAGGTCGACGATGCGCCGCTTCTCCGGGTCGGTCAGCGCCTGGTAGGCGCGGCTGACCTCCTGGAAGCGCTCCTTGGCCGCGGGGTCGGGGTTGACGTCCGGGTGCAGGTCCCGCGCCAGCCGGCGGTAGGCCTTCTTGATCTCGTTGTCGCCGGCTCCGCGGGCGAGCCCCAGCACGGCGTAGTAGTCGGTTGCCATCGAGAAGTCTCTTACCTCAGCTCTCGGCCAGGATCTGGCCGACGTAGCGGGCCACGGCACGCACCGCGGCCATGTTGGTCGGGTAGTCCATGCGGGTGGGGCCGACGATCCCGAGCCCGCCGAGGGCACGGTCACCGGAGCCGTACCCCACGGAGACGACCGACGCACCCGAGAGCGCCTCGTGCGCGTTCTCCTCGCCGATCCGCACGAGGACGGCGCCGCCGGTGTCCACCTCGCTGATCAACCGCAGGACGACGACCTGTTCTTCCAGCGCCTCCAGCAGCGGGCGCAGGCTGCCGGGGAAGTCGACGGCGGCGCGGGCGAGGTTCGCCGTCCCGCCGACGACGAGCCGGTCCTCCCCCGGCTCCACCAGCGTCTCGACGAGGGCGGCGCCGACCGCGGCGACCAGCCGGCGCAGGTGCGGCGGAGCGGTGTCCAGCAGGTCGGGCACCAGGGCCGCGGCGTCGGCCAGCTTCGCCCCGGCGAAGGTCTGGTTGAGCAGGGCCCGCAGGTCGGCGACGTCGTCGTGGTCGACGTCGGCCAGGCAGTCGACGAGCCGCTGCTCGACCCGCCCGGTGTCGGTGATCAGCACCAGCAGCAGCCGGGCGGCGGCGACCTGCACCACCTCCAGGTGGCGGACGGCGCTGCGCGAGAGCGTCGGGTACTGGACGACGGCGACCTGGTGGGTCAGCTGGGCCAGCAGCCGCACGGTCCGGCTGAGGATGTCGTGCAGGTCCAGGGCGCCGTCGAGGAAGCGCTCGATCGCCCGCTTCTCCGCCAGCGACAGCGGCTTGACCGCCGAGAGCCGGTCGACGAAGAGCCGGTAGCCCTTGTCGGTGGGCACCCGGCCGGCGCTGGTGTGCGGCTGGGTGATGTAGCCCTGCTCCTCGAGCACGGCCATGTCGTTGCGGATGGTGGCGGGCGAGACGCCGAGGTCGTGCCGTTCGGCGAGGGCCTTGCTGCCCACCGGGTCGTTGGTGGAGACGTAGTCCTGGACGATCGCCCGCAGGACCTGCAGGCGGCGTTCGTCGTGCGCCACGGTGACACCTCCCCGTACCGGTCGACGCGTCGGGCGGCACTCCGGCCGGAGCCCCCGGCACCCGGACGGCGAGGCCGCGGGCGCTGGCACTCGCGCGGACAGAGTGCCAGTTGAGCATACGTCGGACCGGCGGCGCCGTCGCGGAGCTCGCCCGGGCGTGCGGCATCGTCCGGAAGGGACGGCCGATAGGCTGGGCGACGGTCCAGCGCTTGCACCGGGCGGCGCAGAGCGGAGGTCGGTCCCCTGATCTTCAAGGCGGTCCGGAACGGCCGGCCCTACCCCGACCACGGGCTGTCGACCCGGGACTGGGCGGTGATCCCGCCCCGGCAGATCCGGCTGGACACCCTCACCACCACCAAGCGCGAGCTGGCCCTGGACACCCTGCTCGCCGACGACTCCACCTTCTACGGCGACCTGTTCCCGCACGCCGTCCAGTGGAAGGGCGAGCTCTACCTGGAGGACGGCCTGCACCGCGCGCTGCGGGCGGCGCTGCAGCAGCGGAACGTCATACACGTGCGGGTGCTCGACCTCGACGCGCTGATCCCGGCCGAGCAGGTGGGCCCGCCGACCGCGACGCTCTGCATCCAGCCGCCGGTGCCGGACCCGCAGCAGCGCTGACTCACAGCCAGCCCTTGTCGGCCGCCACCCGGGCGGCCTCGACGCGGGTGCGGGCGCCGGTCTTGCCGATCGCCGAGGACAGGTAGTTGCGCACGGTCCCCTCGGAGAGGAACAGCCGCCGCGCGATGTCGGCGACGGTCGCGCCGTCGGCGGCCTCCCGCAGCACGTCGGCCTCCCGGGCCGACAACGGCGTCGCGCCGATGGCCAGGGCCGCGGCCGCGAGCTCCCGGTCGATGACCCGTTCGCCGGCGACGACGACGCGGATGGCCTTCGCGAGCTCGGCGACGGGCGCGTCCTTGACCAGGAACCCGGCCGCGCCGACCTCCATCGCGCGGCGCAGGAAGCCCGGCCGGCCGAACGTGGTGAGGACGACGGCGCGCACGCCCGGCAGCTCGGCGGCCAGCTCGCGCGCGGCCTCGAGCCCGTCGCGGCCGGGCATCTCGATGTCGAGCAGCGCGACGTCCGGCCGGTGCTCGCGGGCGGCGGCGAGGACCTCGTCGCCCCGGCCGACCTCCGCGACCACGGTGATGTCCTCCTCCAGCTCCAGCAGCGCCCGCAGCGCGCCGCGGACCATCGACTGGTCCTCGGCCACCAGCACGCGGATCACCGGGCCACCCCCGCCGGCGCCGGCACCAGGGGCAGGACGGCGCGCAGCTCGTAGCCGCCGTCCCGGCCGGCGCCCCCGGTGAGCGCGCCACCGAGCGCGCCGACCCGCTCGGCCAGGCCGGTCAGCCCGGAGCCGGGCGCGGTGTCGTCGGCCGGGCCGCGACCGTCGTCGGCGACGGTGAGCACCGCCTCCGCGCCGTCCTCGGTGAGGGTGACGGTCACCGAGCGGGCGCCGCTGTGGCGCAGCACGTTGGTCGTCGCCTCGCGGACCACCCAGCCCAGCGCCGCGTCGACCGGCCCGGGCAGCGCGGGCACCCGCGCGGGCAGCCGGACGGTGATGCCGGCGCCGGACAGCGCCGAGCGGGCCTCGGCCAGCGCCTGGGCGCAGCTGACCTGGCGGTAGCCGCTGACCGCGTCGCGGACCTCGGCCAGCGCGCGGCGGGCGGCGGCCTCGACGTCGGCCATCTCCGCCCTCGCCCGGGCGGGGTCGGCCTCGGCCAGCCGCCCGGCCAGCTCGCTCTTGAGCGCGATGAGCGACAGGCTGTGGCCCAGCAGGTCGTGCAGGTCGCGGGCGAAGCGCAGCCGCTCCTCGGCGACGGCGTTGCGGGCCAGCTCCTCCCGCGCCTCGGCGAGCTCGGCGTTGACCGAGACCAGGTGCCGCGTGCCGCGCAGCGCGAAGGCGGTGAGCAGGCACATCACCGGCAGGATCAGCAGCCCCGGTTCGCCGTCCACGCTCACCACGGCGGCGCAGACGGCGGCCGCCGCGACGACCGCCGGCCACACCCAGCGCTGCGGCAGCGCCGCCGCCGAGGCCGCCGATACGTAGATCAGCAGCCCGGCCCAGGAGGGCCCCATCCCGACGGCGAGCGCGACGCCGAGCCCGGCGACGACCGCCAGCCGGCCCCGCAAGGACCCGCTCCAGGAGCCGCCGCCGAAGGCGCGCCGGAAGACGTCGAGGTAGACCCCGGTGAACACCAGCAGTGCGGCGCCGGCGACGACCCGGACGGCGAGCGACCGGTCGGTGGTGACCAGGTCGGCGACCGGGAAGAACTGGAACAGCAGCCAGGGCAGCGCCCAGCCGACGCGCTGCCAGCGGGGGCGGGAGTCCACGGCGCCCGACCGTAGCTCCATCAGCCCGCGACGGCGGTCAGCGGACGGCCGGCGTCCGCGGGGACCCGGCTCGGCACCCGGACGGGCCCGGCGTCGGGGCGGAGCAGCCCGAGGACGGCGCCGTGGCGGACGGTCAGGCCGGTGATGCCGAGGGGGTCGGGAGGCACGGGACGAGCCTGCTGGCCCGCGGCCTGCCCTCAGTAGTGCGGGACGTCGCGGGTGGGACCTGACATCCGTCAGGTACCTTTCGCGCGCGAAAGGCACCTGGGGGTCAGTCCGTCAGGTCGCGGACCAGGGCGTCGGCGAGCAGGCGGCCGCGGTCGGTGAGGACGGCGCGGCCGGCGGCGTGCGCGGCGGGCTCCAGCAGGCCCCGGGCGACGGCGTCGGCGGCGCGGGCCCGGCCGGCGTCCGACAGCGCGGTCAGCGGCAACCCCTCGCGCAGCCGCAGCCCCAGCATCACCGTCTCCAGCGCGCGGTCGTCGTCGTCCAGCAGCTCGGTGTCCTGCACCGGGCTCTCCCCGCGCAGCAGCCGGCCGGCGTGCGCGGCGGGGTGCTTGACGTTCCACCAGCGCAGCCCGCCGACGTGGCTGTGCGCGCCCGGCCCGACGCCCCACCAGTTGGCGTTGGCCCAGTACAGCTCGTTGTGCCGGCAGCGGGCGGCCGCGCCGCGGGCCCAGTTGGAGACCTCGTACCAGTCGAAGCCGGCGGCGCGCAGGGTCGTGTCGGCCTGCTCGTAGCGGTCGGCGAGGACGTCGTCGTCCGGCATGGGCAGCTCGCCGCGGTCGATCCGGCGGGCCAGCCGGGTGCCCTCCTCGACGATGAGCGCGTAGGCGCTGACGTGGTCGACCGGCGCGGCGAGGACGGCGTCGAGCGAAGCGGCCCAGTCGGCCTCGGTCTCGCCGGGCGTTCCGTAGATCAGGTCGAGGTTGACGTGCTCGAAGCCGGCCGCGCGGGCCTCGCGGGCCGCCTCGACGGCGCGGCCCGGCGTGTGCCGCCGGTCGAGGACGGCGAGCACGTGCTCGGCGGCGGACTGCATGCCCAGGCTGATCCGGGTGAAGCCCGCCGCGCGCAGGGTCGCCAGCGACGCCGGCGTCACCGTCTCGGGGTTGGCCTCGGTGGTGACCTCGACGTCGTCGGCGACCGGGAAGAGCTCGCGGACCGCGGCGAGGACGGCGGCGAGGTCGTCGGCGGCCAGCAGGGTGGGCGTGCCGCCGCCGACGAAGACGGTGGAGACCGTCGGCAGGTCGGGGCCGAGGGTCTCGGCGGCCTGCCGGAGCTCGGCGATCGCGGTGCCGGCGTACTCCGCGCGGCTGGCGCCGGGGCCGAGCTCGTCGGCGGTGTAGGTGTTGAAGTCGCAGTAGCCGCAGCGGGTGGCGCAGAAGGGCACGTGCACGTAGAGCCCGAAGGGCGTGCGGGTCAGCCCCTCGCGGGCGCTGTCGGGGAGGTGCAGGGTCCGCGGCGGGGCCTCAAGCAGCGGCAGGACGGTGTTCATCTGACCCCAGTGTGCTCCCCCTCGGGGCAGGGCCGGGCAGGGTTGCGCCGGCCGCGCCGGCCGGGGACCGAGCGGCTGCTGCGGGTCGGGGCCTCGCCGGCGCGGAGGGCCGGGAGGGCGTCACGGCGTTCTAGGAGCAGCCCCCGGCCCGCGGGGTGCCGGGGGCCGACCGAGGTCCCGGGACGCTCGGACGCTGCTCACACCTGTGAGCAGGGCCGGAGCGTCCGTCAGGTGTCCTTGCCCCGCGCCCCTCGCCGGAGGACCCTGCCGGGCATGACCGAGCCGGACGAGCGCGAGCGGTTCCGCCACCTCCCCGAGCCCGTGCGGCTCGAGGACACGGTGGAGGGAGTCGACACCTCCCCCGTCCCCGCTGCGGACGCGAGCGACGACCGCGAGGTGTTCCTGCGCCAGGCCGGCGCCTGAGAGATCACCCCCTGACCCCACGGCTCGTAGAAGGTCCCCGCCCTCCTCACCCCTCGCACGCCCGCGGCCGGGGCCGGGGACCCTGGAGGAGGGCCATCGTCACCGCAGGCGGCGGGTGGCGTCCGGCAGCCGCTCGGTGACGCCGCGGGCGTCCAGCCACTCCATCAGCGGGACGGCGACCCGCCGGCTGGTCCCCCACGCCGAGCGGGCCTGGCTGAGCGTGAACGGCGCCGGGACGCCGGCCAGCCGGGCCCGCGCCTGCTCCTCGACCCCGGGCGCCAGGTAGACGCCGTCGGCGATCCTGACCAGCTGCCCGTCGCGGACGGCCGCGGCCAGCTCCCGCGGCCCCAGCCCGGCGGCGCGCAACTCCTCGGCGTCCGGCGCGGCGAACGGATCGGCCGCCAGCGTCGCGCGGATCCCGTCGACCGCCTGCTGCACCCACGCCGGCAGGCCGGCGGTCGCGACCACCACCCGGCCCTCGCGCAGGGCCAGCGGGGGGCGGACGACGCCCCGCACCAGCTCGTCGTCGGGCAGCTCGAGCGCCCGGCGGGCGACGGCGACCGGCGGACCCGGTTCCAACGGACGCAGCTGCCGGTAGCGCGCCACGATCCCCGGCAGCCGGGCGGCCAGCTCGCCGACCAGCCCGGGCGCGAGCAGCCAGGGCCCCACGGCCGTCGCGTCCTCGGGCACCGGCCAGCCCATCGCGGTGAAGTCGGCGGCCCGGGCGAACCGGCGGCGGGCGAGCTCGGCCGCCGCCCCCGCCGTGCCGACGGGCTGGGCGGCCAGCTCCTCGGCGCGCCGGCGGGCCGCACCGCGGCGGCGCAGCTCGGGCGGGTCGACGTCCCGGACGTCAGCGCCGAGCACCCGACGCGCCCCGGGGTCGCGCAGCAGCACCCGGTCGCCGACGCGCAGCGGCAGCGGCGTGGCCAGCCGCAGCCGCACCGCTCTCCCCTCCAGCGGGCGCATCCGCGCGCCGACCGCCGCCGAGCCGACGTGCACCACGACCTCGGCGGGCAGCCGGTCCTCCGGCTCGCGGACGAGCGTCGCGTCGAGCTCGGCGGTGTCGCGGAACGCCCCGGGGGTCAGCAGCGCGTCACCGCGGGAGAGCTCCTCGACCGACGTGCCGCGCAGGTTCAGCGCCACCCGCGCGGTGGCCTCGGCCCGCTCGACCGGCTGCCCCAGCGAGTGCACGCCGCGGACGCCGACCTCGAGGCTGCCGAGCTGCAGGCGGTCGCCGGCGGTGACGCGGCCGGCGGCCAGGGTCCCGGTGACCACCGTGCCCGCCCCCTTGACGGGGAAGGCGCGGTCGATCCACAGCCGCACCGGAGCGTCCCGGTCCGGGGCGGGCAGCCCGCCGAGCAGCGACTCCAGCGCGGCCACGACGTCCGGCACGCCTGCGCCGGTGGCGGCGCTGACCGCGACCCCGGGCACCTCGCCCATCGACGTGGCGGCCAGCCGCTCGCGCACGTCGACCAGCACCGGCGCGGGGTCGGCGAGGTCGGCCTTGGTGACGGCGAGCAGCGCGTGCCGTACGCCCAGCGCGTCGAGGACGGCGACGTGCTCCGCGGTCTGCGCCGACCACCCGTCGTCCGCCGCGACCACGACCAGCGCGGCGGGCACCGAGCCCACGCCGGCCAGCATGTTGCCGACGAACCGCTCGTGGCCGGGCACGTCGACGACCGCGAGCCGGCGCCCGGAGGGCAGCGTCGTCCAGGCGAAGCCGAGGTCGATGGTCAGCCCGCGGCGGCGCTCCTCCTCCCACCGGTCGGGCTCCATGCCGGTGAGCGCGCGGACCAGCGTGGACTTGCCGTGGTCGACGTGACCGGCAGTGGCGATCACGTCCACCGGCGGGCCACCTCCAGCACCGCAGTCGCCAGCGTCTCGTCGTCCGACGGCGGCAGGCTGCGCAGGTCGAGCACGGTGCGGTCGCCGGCCAGGTACCCGACCACCGGCGGCGTGCCGGCGCGCAGCGGTACCGCGAACTCCGCGGGCAGCGAGACGGCGGCGCTGGGCAGCGGGTGCTCCGGCGCCCCTCCCCCGCCGACGCGCGCCTCGGCGTCCACTGCGACCGCGTCCAGCCCGGCGGCGGTGAGCCGGGCGGCCAGCGCGGCGGCGCGGCGGCGCAGGCCCTCGAGGTCGGCGGCGAGCATCTGCTGCACCGGCGGCTGCGGGCCGCGCAGCGTGGCCTCCAGCGCGGCGAGGGTGGTCTTGTCGACCCGGAACGCGCGGTAGAGCGGGTGCCGGCGCAGCCGCTGCACGAGGTCCGCGCGTCCCAGCACCAGCCCGGCCTGCGGTCCGCCGAGCAGCTTGTCGCCGCTGGCCAGCACGAGGTCGACGCCGTCGGAGAGGGTGGTCTGCAGGTCCGGCTCGTCGGGCAGCACGGGGTGCGGGCGCAGCAGGCCCGAGCCGACGTCGGCCACCAGCGGGACGCCGCTGCCGGCCAGCCCCGCGGCGAGCTCGGCGACCGGCACCGCCCGGGTGAAGCCGCGGACGACGAAGTTCGACGGGTGCACCTTGAGCACCGCGCCGGTGTCCGGGCCCAGCACCCGCCGGTAGTCCTCCAGCGCCACCCGGTTCGTCGTCCCCACCTCACGCAGCCGGGCGCCGGCGGCCTCCAGCAGCTCGGGGATGCGGAAGCCGTCGCCGATCTCCACCAGCTCGCCGCGGGCGATGACCAGCTCGCCGCCGAGCGCGGTGGCCACCAGCGCCAGCGCCGCGGCGCAGTTGTTCACCACCAGCGCGGCCTCCGCGGCCGGGACCGCGTCGACCAGCGCGGCCAGCGCCGCCTCGCCGCGGGGCCCGCGCCGGCCGGTGGTCAGGTCGAGCTCGACGTCGGTGGTGCCGCTGGCCGCCACGACCGCCTGCACCGCGGCCGGGGACAGCGGCGCGCGGCCCAGGTTGGTGTGCACGAGCACGCCGGTCGCGTTGAGCACCGGCCGCAGGCTGCCCGCCGTCGCCGGCAGGGCGGCGAGGACCGCGGGGACGGCGTCGTCGGGTGCCACGGCGCCGGTGCGGACGCGCTGCTGGACGTCCTGGACGGCGGCCTTGACCAGGTCGCGGCCCAGCCGGTCGGCGGCCGCGGCCAGCCGCGGGTCGGCCAGCAGCGTGTCGGTGCGCGGCACGCGCCGCCGCGGGTCGGTGCTCATCGGCTGGGGGCTCATCGGCGCCGAGCGTAGGTCGAGGGCGCGCCGGGGCGGTGGGCGTGCGCCCGGCCGCCCCGGCCCGACACTCGAGGACCGGCTGCGCGCGGCCGGCGCCCGCTGCACGGAGGGCACCGCCTGGGCCTCGTTCGTGGTCGTCGACGGCGACCTGGGCACCGGGCAGAACCCGGCCTCCAGCGCGGAGGCGGCGCGGCGGGTGGTCGACCGGCTCCGCGAGGAGGCCGCCCTGCCGGCCTGAGCGAGGTCCCTGCGCGGGGGGGGGCCCCCCCGCCGCCCCCCCCCCCCCCGGGGGGGGCGGGGGGCCGGGTCTGCAACACCCCCCCCCCCCCCCCGTGCGCACCCCGCCGGCATATGCGCGCCGGG
>NZ_JBJGYN010000089.1:0-9798 GCF_054050015.1 Geodermatophilus sp. SYSU D01176
GCGCTGTCGAGGGCGTCGAGACCGGCCTCGACAGCGCGGGTGCGGGGGGACTCGAGGTCCGCCGGGTCCCGGACGCCGACGAGGACCTCCGGCTCACCGGCCATGGCGACTGATCTCCGCGTGCAGTTCCCCGGTGATCTCCGCGGCCAGCGCGCTGACCCCCGGCGACTCGATGGTCCGCGGGTGGGTGATGTCGATGTCCCACTCGCGCACCACACGACCGGGGCGCGACCCCATGAGGACCACCCGCTGACCCAACCGGACCGCCTCCCGGACGTTGTGCGTCACGAAGACGACCGACAACCGCTGCTCGGCCCACACGCGCGTCAGCTCCTGGTGCAGGACGTCGCGGGTGATGGCGTCCAGCGCCGCGAACGGCTCGTCCATGAGGAGGACGGCGCTGTCCTGCGCCAGCGAGCGCGCCAGTGCCACGCGCTGCCGCATGCCGCCGGAGAGCTCGTGGACCCGCTTGCCGGCCGAACCCCCCAGGTTCACCAGCTCCAGCAGTTCCTGCGCCCGCTGCCGGCGTCCGGCGCGGCCCACACCACGGGCCCGCAGGGCGAGCTCCACGTTGCCCGACGCCGTCAGCCAGGGCAGCAGCGCGGGCTCCTGGAACATGAGCGCGGGCCGCCGGGCGCTGACCTCGACCCGGCCGCTGGTCGGTTCGGTGAGCCCGGCCAGGAGGTTCAGCAAAGTCGACTTGCCGCAGCCCGAGGCGCCCACGAGGCAGACGAACTCACCGGAGCGCACCTGCAGGTGCATCCCCTCTAGGACCGGCGGCTGGCCGCGCCCGAACACGTGGCAGACCCCCTCTACCCGCACCGCCGTCTCCGGCCGCGCGGCCACGGCGACCTCGCCGGTCAGCGGCGCCCGGACTCCCACGGTCGACGTCTCAGCAGCCATGTCGCCGCCTCTCCCTCCGTCGGACGGTCATTCCTCGCCCAGGCCCCCGGCGGAGACCGCCTCGAGGCCCTGTTCTCCGAGCACCTGGTTGAGCGGTCGCAGGTCGTAGATGCCGCCCAGGTCCACCTCGGTCTCCGTGGTGCCGGCGGCCACACCGTCCGCCGCGGACTGCTCGAGCGCCGAGGCGATCGGGTCGTAGGTCACCGTCAGCTCGGTCCACGCCCGCTCCATGACCTCGGGAGCCAGCGGCTGGCTGCCCGACTGCTCCAGGCCGGCGTTGACGGCGGCCTGGGCCGCTGCGGCGTCCCCTCGGGCGAACTCGACCGCGGCCACGTGTCCGCGCAGCAGCGCCACCACGGCCTCCGGCTGCTGCTCGAGGAACTCGGTGCGGACGATGAGGTGCGTCGTCACGAACTCGCCGCCCGGCCAGAGGTCCCGCTCGTTCACCAGCACCCGGCCGCCCGCCTCGACCACCAGCCGCGAGGCGAACGGCTCGGGGAGCCAGGCCCCGTCCAGTTCTCCGGACCGGAACAGGTTGAGGGTGTCGCTGTTGGGCGTCGGGCTGATCGTGACGTCACCGCGGCCCTCCAGGCTGTTCTCCAACCCCTGCTCGGTCAGCCAGGTGCGCAGCGCGACGTCCTGGGTGTTGCCGAGCTGCGGGGTGGCCAGCGTCGTGCCGCGGAGGTCGTCGGGGGAGTCGATGCCCTCGCGGACGACCAGCTGCGCACCGCCGGACGCGGCCCCGGCGATGATGCGGATGGCGTCGCCGTCGCTCTGCCCGTAGGCGTTGATCGTGGGGCTGGGGCCGATGTAGGCCGCGTCGATGGCGCCCGCGAACAGCGCCTCGACCTCGTCGGGGCCGGCGTTGAAGACCTGCGTGACCAGTCGGGTGTCCCCCAGCTCCTCCTGCAGCAGGCCCTGCTCGACGCCGATCAGCGCCGCCGCGTGCGTGACGTTGGCGAAGTAACCGAGCCGCAGCTCCTCCGGGGCCGCGGCCTCGGCCGGGTCACCGGACCCGCCGCAGGCCCCCAGGGTGAGGACGAGGAACGCGGCCGCCAGAGCGGCGAGGAGGCGGACCGGGGTCCGGACGGAGGTGGAGTGCATCGACGTCCTCCCGGCTCTCGGCGTGCATCGAGGGGAGGACGCTAGACCCACGCCATGTCCATCGGGTTGATGGGGATGATCGGCACACTCCGGATCCGCGTGTCCTCGCTGGGCACATGCCCTCGGTTACCGGTGCACGCGCTGCAGGGCCGACGTCCCTACTGCTGCGGAACCCTCCCCAACGCCACCAGCAGCCGGCGCAGCAGGCCGGCGAGCGTCTCGAGGTCGTCGCCGGAGAGCCCGGCCAGCAGCCGGCGCTCGGTCTCCAGGTGGTCGGGCAGGGTGGCGTCCAGGGCCGCCCGGCCGGCCTCGGTCAGCGTGACGACGACGGCCCGCCCGTCGGCCTCGCTGCGCTCCCGGGTGATCAGCCCCTTCTCCTCCAACCGGTCCAGCCGCTGGGTGATCGCGCCGGAGGTGACCAGGGCCGTGCGCATCAGGGCGGTCGGGGTCAGCTGGTACGGGGCGCCGGCCCGCCGCAGGGCGGCCAGCACGTCGAACGAGGGGACGTCGAGGCCGTGGCGGGCGAAGGTGGCCCGCTGGGCGAGGAAGACCTCCCGCTGGAGCTGGGAGATGCGGCCGACGACCCCCATGGGGCTGCAGTCGAGGTCGGGCCGCTCCCGGGCCCACTGGGCCAGGATCTGGTCGACGGCGTCCCCCACGCCGGTACCTCAGCAGTGAGGTATCGACGGCGTCAAGCCGGGCGCAGGCGGGTGCTGAGCCGGACGGTGAGCCCGTCCGGCCCGGGCAGCAGGTCGACGGAGTCCCAGAGCTTGCGGGCCAGCCACAGCCCCATGCCACCGCGGCCGAGGTCCGCGCCGTGGGCGGGGCGGAAGCCGGCCAGCGGGTCGGCGAAGGTGCGCCCCGAGTCGGTGATGGCGCAGACCAGCCGGTCGCCGTCGGCCCAGACCCGGGCCGAGACCGGCCGCACGCCGTGGCGGAACGCGTTGGCGGCGACCTCGGCGGCGGCCAGGTGGAGGTCCTCCCGCTGCTCGCGGTCGGGCACCCGCACGGCGAGGACACGGCCGAGCGCGTGCCGCAGCCCGACCAGGCTGGGGGCGTCGTCGAGGGCGAGCACGGGGGCCGAGTCCTCGACGGGCTCGCGCGGCCAGGGCAGGCTCGGCAGGTAGTCGGCCGGGTCGCGGTACGCCGTGCTGGGCGCCCACGCGCCGTCGTGGACCAGGTGGGGGTGCGTGGCGGCGGCGGTCTCCACCACGGCCGCGGGCAGCCGGCGCCGGTCGTAGAGGCAGAGCCAGTCGACCGGCGCGCCCTGCAGGACCCGGTTGGCCGCCGACTCGAACCGGACCCCCTCGCGCCAGCCGGCGGGGCCCGGCCCGAAGTCGGCCAGGGCGAGGAGACGCAGCTGACCGCTGCCGGGCCCCTGGTCGGCGATCCGCAGGGCGTACGCCAGCGCGTCGGGCGCCCGGGCGCCCAGCAGGCTCAGCCCCGGTTCGTCGCGGACGCGCGCGGCGCGCTCACCGAGCTCCGCGCACAGCACCGCGGTGACGTCGGGAGGGCAGCTCAGCGCGACCACGTCGCCCGCCCGCAGGCCGGCGCCCAGGAACGGGAGGGCGACGGCCAGCAGGTCGGCCTCACCGCGCAGCACCGCCGCGGCGTGCCGCGACAGGACCGGGCGGGCGGCTGCGCTCCGCGGCTCGGGCAGCGCGGCCGGCGCCACGTCCCCGCCCACCGCTTCGTCCACCTCGACCGGTCCTCCTCCGGCCGGGGACTCCGGCCTCGTGCTGCGCCATCCTGGTACACGTGCCGCCGGCCCCGCGCCCGGGGGGCCGGGTGCGCCCGCCGTCATGCGGGCGGGGCGACCGGCACGTCGGGTGCCTGCCCGTCGACCCCGGCTAGCGCGAGGATCCGCGCCGGGGGCGTCCCCTCCCGGGTCCGCACCCGCAGCTCGACGCCGGCCTCCCGCGCGCGGGCCACGGCCTCCAGGACCAGCCCGACGCCGGCGCTGGCCAGGTAGCCGGTCGGGCGGAGGTCGAGGGTGGCGACCGACCCCCCGGTCAGCTGGTCCAGCCGCTGGAGCACCTCGTGCCGCACCCGCGCGGCGGTGGCCAGGTCGACCTCGCCGTGGACCTCCAGGCGCGGCCCGCCCGGTTCCTCGTGCACGGTGACCGCCGCGCCGCCGTCCAGCCGGGGACCCGCCGTGCGGCGCTGCACCCGGACCTCGGGGACCGGGACGGCGGGGGCGATCCGGAACCGGACGGTCGTGCCGGCGACCTCGGGGTCGTGCGCCACCTCCACGTCGGTGGCCAGCGCGTGGATCAGCTCCAGGCCGCGACCGCGGTAGCCCCGGTCGGCCGGCGGGGGCCGCCACAGGCCGCTGTCGCGCACGTCGACCCGCACGCTGCCGTCGGCCTCGCGGGCCACCCGGTAACTGCACTCCCCATCGTCGGCGGACGCGGCGTAGGCGTGCTCCACCGCGTTCGCCAGCGCCTCGCCCAGCGCCAGCTGCAGGTCCTCGGCCGTGTCCTCGGGCAGGCCGGCCGCCGCCGTCCACGCCATCACGGCCCGGCGGACCCCCGCCAGCCGCCGCGGGTCGGCCGGCAGCCGCCCGGTCAGCGGGCCGGGCAGCAGCCGGGCGGCGATGAGCGCGACGTCGTCGGGCTGGTCGGCGTCGGCGAGCACCTCGGTGAGCAGCCGCCCGGTCAGCCCGACCGGATCCGCCGTCGCGTGCCGCGCCGCGGCCGCCCGGACCCGCTCCAGCCCGTCGTCGAGGACCTCGCCGCGGCGCTCCACCAGGCCGTCGGTGTACAGCAGCAGCGTCGCGCCCGGGGCGATCCCGACCGTGCCCTCGGTGTACGGGCGCCGACCGGGCGCACCCAGCACGGTGCCGGAGCCGGCGCCGTCGAGCAGCTGCGCGCCGTCCGGGGTGACCAGCATCGCCGGGGGGTGGCCGGCCCGGGCCCAGGTGACCGTGCCGGCCGTGCCGTCGACGACCAGGCAGGCGGCGGTGGAGGCCAGCGCGCCGGGCAGCCGGGTGGCGAAGCGGTCCAGCAGCTCCAGCGCCTCCGCCGGGCTGCAGCCCTGCAGGAGGGCGGTCGACAGCGCGCTGCGCAGCTGGCCCATGACCGCGGCGGCCGACGGGCCCTGCCCGACGACGTCGCCGACGGCGATCGCCACCCGGTGGTCGGTCAGCTCGACCACGTCGTACCAGTCGCCGCCGGCCTGGGTGCCCTCGGCGCCGGGCAGGTAGTGCGCGGCCAGCGCCAGCCGCTCCAGCGCGGGCAGCTGGGCCGGCAGCAGGCTCAGCTGCAGCGTCTCGGCGATGCCCCGCTCGGCCCGGTACAGCCGCGCGCGGTCCAGGGCCTGGGCGCACTGCTCGGCGACGGCGAGCAGCATCGCCCGGTCGGTCGCCGGGAAGCGCTGGACCGTGGGCCAGGCGATCGACAGGACGCCGACGACGCGGCCGGCCGCGGCCAGCGGCAGCGCCGCGACCGCCGCCAGCCCGAAGTCCCGGGCCGACGCCGCCAGCTCCGGGGCCAGCTCGCGGGGAGCGGGGGGCTCCGCGGTGACGTCCTCGACCCACACCGGACGGCGCTCGGAGACGGCGGTGGTGGCGACCAGCGGCGCCGACATCGGCAGGGTCCGCCACATCTCCAGGCCCGCCGGGCTGCCGCCGTCGATGGCCAGGGCGGAGAGCGCGCGGTGCGAGGGGTCGACCTCGTAGACCGCGACCCGGCTGTCCGGGCCGGTCAGGGCGCGGACGTGGCCACCGGCGACCTGGGCGACCTCCAGCGGGGTGGTCGCGGCGGACAGCTCGGCGGTCGCCCGCTGCAGCAGCGCCAGCCGCCGCGCGGCGCCCCGCTCCTCGGCCAGCAGCACCGCGTTGTCCACGGCCAGCGCCGCACGGGCGGCGATCTCCTCGGCGAGCCTGCGGTCGTCCTCGGTGAACGGGGGCGCGTCGGCCCGGCGGCCCAGCCCGAGGACGGCGAGCACCCGCCCGCGCACGGTGAGCGGGATGGCGAGGACCGAGGCCATGGGGAGCAGCCGTGCGAGCGGGGGGAGGTCGTCCGGGGAGCCGGGCAGCCCGGCGGCGTGCAGCACCGAGCGTCCGGTGCGGACCACCTCCGGGCCCGCGCCCTGGTCGGGGTCGACCGCGGCGAGCGCCGCGGCCGTCTCGCCGTCGGCCCCGGCGATGCCGGCCCACCGGAGCCGGCCGTCCTCGCCGACGAGGCGGACGGTGCACATGTCGGCCAGCCGGCGCTCGACCACCAGCCGCGCCAGGGCGTCGGTCTGGCCCTCCACCGAGGTCTCGCGGTCCAGCGCGGTGCCGACGTCGGCCAGCAGCGTCTGGCGTGCCGTCTCACGGGTCCGGGCGTTGATGTCGGTGCAGCTGCCCACGTAGCCGGTGGAGGTGTCACCCGCGCCGATCGGCGCGGCCCGCTCCAGCATCCAGTGGTAGGTGCCGTCGGCGCGGCGCAGCCGGACGTCGACCTCCCAGCCCTCGCGGCGCGCGCTCGCCGCGGCGACGACCTGGGCGTAGCGCTCGCGGTCCTCCGGGTGCAGGCCCTGCTGCCAGCCGTCGCCGACCTCCTCGCGGGCCGGACGGCCGGTGAACTCGGTCCAGCCGCGGTTGACGAAGACCCGGCGCCCGTCGGGGTCGGCCACCCAGATGATCGCCGGGGCCAGGTCGGCCACCGCGGTGAACTGCGCCTCCGCGGCCCGCCGGACCCGGCCGAGCTCGAGGTGCGCGCCGACCCGGGCCAGCAGCTCCTGCGCGGAGAACGGCTTGACCAGGTAGTCGTCGGCCCCGGCGGCCAGGCCCTCGACGGCCGCCTCCTCGCCGGCCCGCGCCGACAGCAGCACCACCGGGATGCGGGCGGTGCGCGGCTCGGCGCGCAGGGCGGCCAGCAGCCCCATGCCGTCCAGCTCCGGCATCATCACGTCGCTGACGACGAGGTCCGGCGGGTCGGCCAGCGCGGCCTCGAGCGCCTGCCGGCCGTCGGCCACCGCCCGGACGTCGTAGAGCGGGCCCAGCAGCCGCAGCAGGTAGCCCCGCATGTCGGCGTTGTCGTCGGCGACGAGCACGCGGCCGGACGCCGGCCCGTGCCCGGCCACGCCCGGGGACGGGTCCGCGGCAGCGGGGCCGTCCGGCAGCCAGCGCAGCGCCTCGGTGACGAAGGGGACGGCGGCCGGGGACACCGCCGTCGCGTCCGCGGCGGGCTCGGCCAGCCGGTCGGCGGGCAGGTGGGCGGTGCCCAGCGGCAGGGTGACGGTGAACGTCGTCCCGGCCCCCGGGGTGCTCTCGACGTCGATGCTGCCGCCGTGCAGGCCGACCAGCTCGCGCACCATGGCCAGGCCGATGCCGCTGCCCTCGCCGGACCGGCCGCGGGCGTCGGCCACCCGGTGGAAGCGCTCGAACAGGCGGGGCAGCTCGTCGGCGGGGATGCCGGTGCCGGTGTCGCTGACGGTCAGCCGCGCGCTGCCGCCGTCCTGCCGCAGCCGGACGGCGATGCCACCCGCGGCGGTGAACTTCAGGGCGTTGGACAGCAGGTTGAGGACGACCTTCTCCCACATGTCCCGGTCGACGTGGACCGGCTCGTCCAGCGGCGCGCAGTCGACGG
This sequence comes from Geodermatophilus sp. SYSU D01176, assembly GCF_054050015.1. Classification (NCBI taxonomy): domain Bacteria; kingdom Bacillati; phylum Actinomycetota; class Actinomycetes; order Geodermatophilales; family Geodermatophilaceae; genus Geodermatophilus; species Geodermatophilus sp. SYSU D01176. The sequence continues at coordinate 7,584 of NZ_JBJGYN010000089.1, forward strand.
TAAAGTCCAGCCCGGCCCGGACGACGGCCGAGTGGAAGACGCTCGCCAGCTCGGCGGTGGTGGCGGCGAGGTCGACGGGCTCGAAGCGGGCGTCGATGCGGCCGGCCTGGATGCGAGAGAAGTCCAGCAGGGTGTTGACCAGCTTCGCCAGGCGCTGCGCGTTGCGCTCGATGACCTCGAGCTCCTCCCGCAGCCGGGGGTCGGCGGCGGCCGCCGGGGAGGCCCGCAGCTCGGCGACCGGGCCGGCGATGAGCGTCAGCGGGGTGCGGAACTCGTGGCTGACGTTGCTGAAGAAGTCGGTCTTGGCCCGGTCCAGCTCGGCCAGCGCCTCGGCGCGCCGCCGCTCGGCCTCGTAGGCCGAGGCATCGGTGACGGCGGTGGACACGTGCCCGCCGACGAGGTCGAAGAAGCCCCGGTAGTCGGCGTCCAGCGCCCGGTACGGGTTGACCCCGCAGACCAGGACGCCGACCGGCTCGGCGGTCCCGGACACGGTGATCGGCAGGACGACGGCCTGGTCGGGGGCCGAGTCGCCGACCGGGCAGGGCAGGAACCACGACCCGTCCGCCGTCCGCAGCCTGCCGACCACCTCCGCCGGCCCGCCCGCGGCGACCCGGTGGACCGCGGCGTCGGCCTCCGGCCCGGGCAGCACCCCCTCCGCGACCGGGGTCCCGGGGACGACCCCGGACCACGCCACCGGCCGGAGCGCACCGGTGTCGTCCGCGCGCAGGTACGCCACCGCGAAGGGCACGGGGGCGCGGTGGCGGTCCAGGACGGCGACCGCGGCCCGGCAGGCCTCGTCGATCGTGCCCACGGAGGCGGTGGAGACGTCGCCGAGGTCACGCAGGGTCTGCAACCGGCGTTCGCCGAGGATCCGCGAGGTGGTGTCGGTGACCGCGATGAAGATGCCGCCGACCCGGTCCTCGTCGGGCACCGGGCTGTAGGAGAAGGTCCAGAACGTCTCCTCCAGGTAGCCGTGCCGGTGCAGCAGCAGCCGCTGGTCCTGGGAGAAGGTCGCGCCGCCGCCGGACATGACCTGCTCGGCGAGCGGGCCGAGGTCGTCCCAGGCCTCGGCCCACACCGCCGAGGCGGGGCGGCCGAGCGCGGCCGGGTGCTTGGTGCCGAGCAGCGGCAGGTAGGCGTCGTTGTAGAAGACCGTCAGCTCCGGCCCCCACCACACGAGCATCGGGAACCGCGAGGACAGGCAGATGCTCAACGCCGTCCGCAGCGCCTGCGGCCAGGCGTCGGCCGGGCCAACCGGCGTCCCCGCCCAGTCGGCCGCGGCCACCCGGACGTCCATGGGCAGCAGCGCCGCGTCAGCCGCCTCGTCGGTCACCGAGCCTCCTCGCGCGCTCGGGTGCGGACGGCATCACGAGGGGATGGTAGGTCGGGGGTCGCCACGGCCGGTTGCGGGCGGGGCGATCCGCGCGCTGCGCCCGGCGATCCGCTCCAGCGCGGTGCGGTCGACACCGGTGGCCGACTGCACCTCCGGGTCGTCGAGGGCGCCGCAGTCCAGCCCCCGCAGCACGACCGTGGCCAGCGCCCCCGCGGTGGCCGGCTCGTCGAGGACACCGCCGTCCACCCGCTCCAGGTAGGCCCCGAGCCGGGCCGCCGCGGCGGGCAGCGCCGCCCGGAAGAACGCGTAGGTGGCGGCGTAGCGGGTGACCAGCTGGGCCGGGTGCAGGTCCCAGCCCTGGTACAGGCCGCGCTCCAGCGCCCGCCGCACCAGGCCGGCGTGCACCCGCCAGGCCGCGTGGACCTGCGCGCGGTCGCCGGCCGGCAGCACGTTGGTCGAGCCGTCGACCGCCACGGCCCCGGTGCCCGCGACGGCGACCTGCATCAGCTGCTTGGCCAGGTCGAGCGCCGGGTGGTCGGAGGACTGGTGGGCCGCGGCGATGCCGAGCGCGGCGCTGTAGTCGTAGGTGCCGGAGTGCAGGCCGGTGAGGCGGGGACCGGCTGCGTGCACGAGGGCGGCGACGGTGACGGCGCCGTCGGGGCCGACGACCGCCTGCGGAGTCTCGACCTGCAGCTCCAGGTCGAGGGCGACGCCGTGCGCGGCCTCCAGCGCGTCGAGCACCGGCAGGAACGCGCGCACCTGCTCGACGTCGGTGACCTTGGGCAGGGGGGGGGGGGGGGGGGGGGGGGGGGGGGGGGGGGGGGGGGGGGGGGGGGGGGGGGGGGGGGGGGGGGGGGGGGGGGGGGGGGGGGGGGGGGGGGG
>NZ_JBJGYN010000090.1:0-9662 GCF_054050015.1 Geodermatophilus sp. SYSU D01176
CCCCCCCCCCCCCCCCCCCCCCCCCCCCCCCCCCCCCCCCCCCCCCCCCCCCCCCCCCCCCCCCCCCCCCCCCCCCCCCCCCCCCCCCCCCCCCCACGAGGGGTCGACCGGGTCAGCCCAGCCGGGTCCCGCAGTCGCGGCAGTAGCCGCCGCCCGGAGCGCTGCCCCGGTGGGAGCAGGCCGGCCCGCGGGCAGCGCCCGTGCCGCGCGGGGGGATCCACGTCGGCAGGCCCACGAAGCGGGTGGCGTCGACGCGGCCGGCCGCGGCCCGGCCGACGGATGCGGACGCCGGCGCGGGGGCCGGGCGGCGCCGGCCGAACAGGAACGTGCCGCCGGCGGCCGCCGCCAGGGCTCCCCCGGCGGCGGCGAGCAGCGCCGTCGACGAGCCGCTGGGCTGCGACGACGAGGCCGGGACCGGCTGCCCGGCGTCCGAGGTGAGGGTGTCGTGCCCGGCGGCGGACGCCTCGACGTCGTGGTGGTCCAGGAAGGCGACCAGCGCCGCGTGGTCGGTGATGAAGTTGAACGCCTGGTTGTCGAAGCCGGCGCTGTTCACGCCGAGGACCGCACCGTCCTCGTCGACCGTGGGGCCGCCCGACATCCCGGAGCCGATCTCCGCGTTCACCTCGGTGCGGGCCACGCCCTCGTGGCTCACCTGCGTCGAGCTCACCGTCCCGCTCTTGAACGACGCCCGCAGGCGGGCGGCGTCGGAGACGCTGCCGACGTTCCCCGGGTACCCGATGGCGGTCACCTCGTCGCCCACCGACGGCGGGTCGGAGGCGACCGTCAGCGCCGGTGTCGGCTCCGGGAGGTTGTCGACCTGGAGCAGGGCGAGGTCGCCGTTGTCGAACGGCTGCCAGTCGATGACGTGCGCGGTCAGCGGGTCCTCGAGCACCGCGCCCTCGACCGCGGACGGCTGGACGGCCCAGACGCCGGTCAGGTCCGGCGAGACGTGGTCGCCGCGGCCCTCGACCGGCCAGTCGAGCTGGGCCGGGTCCAGGTCCAGCCCCTGCTGCGCCAGGAACGCACCGAGGACGTCGGTCTCGACCTGCTCCGGTTCGACGCAGTGCCCGGCGGTGACGATGTGCCCCTGCTCGCTGGCGAACCAGCCCGTGCAGGAGCTCGTGACCTGGATGGGCTCCGACCAGCGCCACTGGCCGGTCCGCGTCGGGTACTGGACGTAGCCCTCCCACTCGATCCCGATGAGGACGATCGACTTCTCCGCGTCGCCGACCGAGGATGTCGCCGACTCCGAGCCGGCGGCGAGGGCGGTGCCCGGCACGGCGAACAGGAGCGCGCTGCCCGCCGCCGCACCCAGGACGACGGTGGTGATCGAGCGCCGGGCGAGCGCCCGGCGGGTGGTGGTGGTCATGGCGGGTGTCCTCTCAGGAGGGTGGTCGACGAGTCCGACACGACGAGCGTCGGGCGCACCGGACCGCGCCTCCAGGACCCCCGGGGTGGGGATCGACCCACCCTGCGGGGACCGGTGCCCCACCCCGGGAGCACCGCGGCCGTTGCCGCCGGACCGGGGCCGCCGCATCATGTGCCGATGCCCGACGGGTCGCTGAGCTGCCCGCTCCTGCGGTACGCGGACGCCGACGGCCGTCCGGCCGAGTTCCTGCTCACCGGCGCGGCGCAACGGCTGACCGTGGGCCGGTCGCCGGAGAACGACCTCGCCCTGACGTGGGACGCCGAGGTCTCCCGCCTGCACGCGGTGCTCGAGTGGATCGGCGGTGCCTGGACCATCGCCGACGACGGCCTCAGCCGGAACGGCACCTACCTCAACGGCGAGCGGCTCACCGGCCGGCGGCGGCTGTGCGCCGGCGACGGCATCCGGGTCGGCGGGACGCTCCTGGACTTCCGCGAGTACGCACCCCGCCGGGGCCAGTCGACGCGGGTGTCCGCCGCCGACGTGCCGAGGCTGGCGTCGCTGACCGAGTCGCAGCGCGCGGTCCTCCTGGCGCTGTGCCGGCCGTTCAAGCACGGTGGCGCCTACGCGGTGCCGACGACCAACCAGCAGATCGGCGCCGAGCTCTTCCTCAGCGAGGACGCCGTCAAGACCCACCTCCGGGCGCTGTTCACCAAGTTCGGCGTCGAGGACCTGCCGCACAACCAGAAGCGGCTGCGCCTGGTCCAGCGGGCGCTGCAGAGCGGTGTGGTGCGGGAACGCGACCTGTAGCGCCGGACGGCCGGGTCAGCGCGGCTGGCCGGTGCGCGCGACCGACCGCGCGAGCGCCCAGGCGGTCACGGCGAGGAAGACCGCCGCCTGGGCGGCGAGCATCCCCATGTCGAGGGCCCAGCGGGACGTGGTGGGCGTGAACAGCGGGTCCGGCTGCGGACCGGACAGGGGCTGCAGCTCGGCCGTCGCGGCCATCGCGGCGTAGCCGGCACGGGCCGGCAGCAGCCAGGAGACCTGCTCCAGGCCGGCCCGGTCGGCCAGCGGGAACAGCCCGCCGCACAGCACCAGCTGCCCCATCACCAGCGCGACGAGCGCCGGCATGGTCTGGTCGGTGGAGCGCGCCAGCGCCGAGACCGCCAGCGCGGCGACGGCCATCGTCACGCCCACCGCGGCGGCCGCGGCGGCGATCTCCAGCCGGCCCCAGGGCAGCACGCGGGGGTCGTCGGGGCCCGGCAGCCCGAGGAGCGCCAGCAGGGTGAACGCCACCGACTGGGCCGCGACGGCCCCGCCCAGGACGACGACCTTGCTGGCCAGGTAGGCAGCCGGCGAGAGACCCACGGCGTGCTCGCGGCGGTAGATGGGGCGTTCGGCGACGAACTCCCGGACGGCGAGCGCGGCTCCCATCAGGGCCGCGCCCACCACCAGCACGATGATCCGCTGCTGGGCCTCGGCGGGGTTCCCGCCGGCGGCGCGCAGCGACAACCCGGCCTCGCCCGGGAAGGCGTGCGCCATGACCGCGAGCACCACCGGCATCCCGACCAGCAGGGCCAGGAACAACCGGTCGGCGGCCACGACGGCGAGGTTGCGGCGGACGAGCGTGACCAGTTGGCGGACCGGCGCCGGCCGCACCGGCGCGGGGGCCTCGCCGGCCGGCGGCGGGGGCGGCGCCACCACCGACGTCGCCCCGACGTAGGCCCGGCGGACCGGCGACTCGGCGAACCGGGCGACCCACGTGGGGTCGTCGAGCGCCCGGAAGACCGCCGGGTGGTCGGGCACCCCGAAGAAGGACAGCAGCTGCTCGGGCGGGCCGTAGAAGGCGACCCGGCCGCCGGTGGCGAGCAGCAGCACCCGGTCGCACTGGTCGAGGGCGAGCACGCTGTGCGTGACGACGAGGACCACCCGGCCGCCGTCGGCGAGCACCCGCAGGCCCTCCATGACCTGCCGGTCCAGGCCCGGGTCCAGGCCGGAGGTGGGCTCGTCGAGGAAGAGCAGCTGCGGGGCGGTGAGCAGCTCCAGGGCGATGGAGGTGCGCTTGCGCTGGCCGCCGGAGAGGGAGTCGATCCGCTGGTCGATCTGCTCGGACAGCCCCACCTCCGCGAGGACCTGGCGCACCCGCTCGTCCCGTTCGGCCGCGGTGGTGTCCTGGGGCAGCCGCAGCCGGGCGGCGTAGCCGAGCGCCCGCCGGACGGTGAGCTGGCGGTGCAGGACGTCGTCCTGCGGCACGAGGCCGATCAGGTGGCGCAGGTGGTCGTACTCCTCGTACAGGTCGCGCCCGTCCCAGGTCACCCGCCCCATGCCGGCCGGGCGCAGCCCGGTGAGCGCGCCGAGCAGGGTCGACTTGCCGGCGCCCGAGGGGCCGATGACCGCCACGAGCTGGCCCGCCCGGACCGTGAAGGAGACGTCGTCCAGCAGGCGCTTGCCGGTGCTGGTGGCCACCGCGAGGTGCCGGGCGCTGAAGGTCGCCGTGCGGGGGCGGGTCAGCCTGGCCGCGTGGCCGTCCCAGGTGAGCGTCGTGCCGCCGACCCCGATGGTGTCCCCGGCGCTCAGGGGCGACGCGCCGGCCAGCCGCGTGCCGTTGAGGTGCGTCCCGTTGGAGCTGTCCAGGTCCCGGACGACGGCGGTGTCCGGCCCGGTGACGTGGATCGCCGCGTGGCGGCGCGACACCAGCGGGTCGTCGGCGACGACGAGGTCGCAGCCGGGGTCGCGGCCGATGACGACGACCCGCTCCGGCGCCGGACCGGCGTCCGCGTCGGGGCGGGGCGGGGCGGACGCGAGCCGGATCAGCAGTTCCGGGCCGTCCCGCCCGCCCACCTGCACCCGGTGCTCCGAGCCGGGCTCGAGCAGCCGGCCCGCACCCGTCGCGCCGTCCCCCGTGCCGGGCGGCACCACCGCGCCGTCGAGGCAGGTGCCGTTGCGGCTGCCGAGGTCGCGCAGCACCCAGCCCCGCTCCTCGTGCCGCAGCGCCAGGTGCGTGCGGCTGACCTGCTCGTCGGCCAGCTGCACGTCGCACCGGGGGTCCCGGCCCACCACCACGGGCCGGGAACCGTCGAAGGTCCACACCCGGCCGGCGGCGGACAGCTGCAGGACGGTGCCGTCGGTCATGACCGGCACCCGGGCCGTCGGGGGGCCCGCGCCGGGGTCCCGCGCCGGAACGGGCGCGGGGGGTCATGACGTCGACCGGCCATGACGGAGCCTTCCTGCCTCGTCCAGCCCGGGATCGGGCGTGCGGACAGAAACCGCCCGACCCCGCTCCCGTCAACCGCTTCCCGGTCGCGGGGTACCGCGGACCCGCCCGGGCAGCCCCCCGACCTGCACGTCGTCACGCTGCGCCGCCGACCCCCTCCCCGGCGTCCCCGCCGTGCGGGGAACGCCGAGGGGCGGCTCCCCTGCAGGATCCCGCCGCGAGCCCGGTGAGGTGCTGGAACGGCCCCGTCCCGGGTCCCGCGCCGAGCGGAGCGAGGGGTGGGGAGGACGGGGTCCTTACTCCATGTGCGGGTAACGGTGGTCGGTCGGTGGCACGAACGTCTCCTTGATCGACCGGGTCGACGTCCAGCGCAGCAGGTTCTGCGCCGCGCCCGCCTTGTCGTTGGTGCCCGACGCCCGCCCGCCGCCGAAGGGCTGCTGGCCGACGACGGCGCCGGTCGGCTTGTCGTTGACGTAGAAGTTGCCCGCCGCGAACCGCAGGAAGCGCTGCGCGTGCGCGACGGCGGCACGGTCGGAGGCGATGACCGCCCCGGTGAGCGCGTACGGCGCCGCGGACTCCATCTGGGTGAGCACCGCGTCGTAGTCGGCGTCGTCGTAGACGTGCACCGCCAGCACCGGCCCGAAGTACTCGGTGGTGAAGACCTCGTGCCCGGGGTCGGTGCCCTCGATGACCGTCGGGCGGACGAAGAAGCCCTCGCTGTCGTCGGCCTGGCCGCCCGCGACGATGGACAGCGCCGGGTCGTCGTCCACCCGGTCGAGGACCCCGGAGAGCTTCGAGAACGACTTCCGGTCGATGACCGCGCCCATGAAGTTCGAGAAGTCGGTGACGTCGCCCATCGGCAGCGACTCGGTGACGCCGACCAGGTCGTCGCGCAGCCGCGCCCACACCGACCGCGGCACGTACGCGCGCGAGGCCGCCGAGCACTTCTGGCCCTGGTACTCGAAGGCGCCGCGGACCAGCGCGGTGCGCAGCACGTCGACGTCGGCCGACGGGTGGGCGACGACGAAGTCCTTGCCGCCGGTCTCGCCGACGATCCGCGGGTAGCCGCGGTAGGAGGCGATGTTCTCCCCCACCCGCCGCCACAGCTGCTGGAACACCGCCGTCGACCCGGTGAAGTGGATGCCGGCGAGGTCGCGGTCGGCCAGGACGACGTCGGAGACCGCGATCCCGTCGCCGGTGACCATCGTGATGACGCCCGGCGGCAGCCCGGCCTCCTCCAGCAGCCGCATGAGGAAGTGCGCGGCGAACTGCTGGGTGGGCGCGGGCTTCCAGACGACGGTGTTGCCCATGAGCGCCGGCGCCGTCGGCAGGTTGCCGGCGATCGCGGTGAAGTTGAACGGGGTGACCGCGTAGACGAACCCCTCGAGCGGGCGGTGGTCGGTCCGGTTCCACACGCCCGGGGAGGAGACCGGCTGCTCGGCCAGCACCTGGCGCGCGAAGTGCACGTTCCAGCGCCAGAAGTCGACGAGCTCGCAGGCGCTGTCGATCTCGGCCTGGTAGGCGGTCTTCGACTGGCCGAGCATCGTCGCGGCGTTGAGCGTCTGCCGCCACGGCCCGGCCAGCAGCTCGGCGGCGCGCAGGAACACCGCGGCCCGGTCGTCGAAGGACAGGTCGCGCCACGCGGGGGCGGCTGCCTTGGCGCAGGCCACGGCCTCCTCCGCGTCGGCGTGCGTGGCGTGCGCGGCGGTGCCGAGGACGGCGGCGTGCCGGTGCGGCTGGACGACGTCGAAGCGCTCGCCGCTGCCCATCCGCTGCTTCTCCCCGAGCGTCATGGGCAGCTCGAGCGGGTCGCCGGCCAGCTCGGTGAGCCGCTGCTGGAGCGCGGCCCGTTCCGGGGTGCCGGGGGCGTAGGTGAGCACCGGCTCGTTGCGCGGCGGGGGGACCTGGGTGACGGCGTCCATCGGGGTTCTCCTGCGGTGGAGGGCGGGTGGGTCAGCTGCTGACGAGGGAGCGCAGGAAGAAGCGCAGGTTCGCGGGTCGCTCGGCCAGGCGGCGCATGAAGTAGCCGTACCAGTCGGCGCCGTAGGGGACGTAGGCGCGCACGCAGACGCCCTCGGCGGCCAGCCGGAGCTGCTCGTCGGTGCGGATGCCGTGGAGCATCTGCACCTCCCAGGAGTCCGGCGTGCGGCCGTACTCGGCGGCCAGCCGCTGGGCGAGGTCGACCATGCGGGGGTCGTGGGAGCCGACCATCGGGTGGCCGGGCCCGCGCATCAGGACGCCGAGGCAGCGGGCGTAGGCGGCGTCGACCTCGGCGCGGCCCTGGTGCGCGACCGACGGCGGCTCGTCGTAGGCGCCCTTGACCAGCCGCACCCGCGAGCCGGGGACGGCGAGGGCGGCGGCGTCGTCCTCGGTGCGGTGCAGCGCGGCCTGCAGCACCGCGCCGGTGCCCGGGTGGTCGCGGCGCAGCTCGGCGAGGACGGCGAGGGTGGAGTCGACGGTGGCCGACTCCTCCATGTCGAGGGTGACCGTGGTGCCGATCGCCGACGCCGCCTCGGCCACCGGGCGCACCAGCTCCAGCGCGAGGTCGGTGCCGCCGCCGGGCAGCGCCTGGCCGAACGCCGAGAGCTTGACCGACACCTCGGCCGCGCGGCCCAGGCCCATCGGCGCCAGCCCGTCGAGCAGGGCCAGGTAGGCGTCGCGGGAGCGCACCGCCTCGGCGCGGTCGGTGACGCCCTCGCCGAGGTGGTCGAGGGTCACCGCGATGCCCTGACCGGTGAGCGTGCGGACGACGGCCAGCGCCTCGTCGAGGGTCTCGCCGGCGACGAACCGGTCGACCACCCGCCGCGTGACCGGGGTACCGGTGACCAGCCGGCGCAGCTCGGGGCGCCGGGAGGCACCGAGCAACAGGGTCTTCTGCGAGAGCACGCGCGGCACCTCCGCCACCGGGGACCTGACGCCTCCGACGCTAGGCAGCCGCCGCGTCGGCGACCAGCGACAGACGTACGGTGTCCGCCGTCGGCGCGTCATACACGCGTACAGGAGGAGCTGCGGGGTGCGGGACGAGCTGCAGGAGCTGGTCGACCGGGTCGCGGGCCTGCTGGGCGCCCCGGCGACCCTCGAGGACGCCGACTTCACCCTGCTGGCCTTCTGCGCCCACCCGGTCGACGGCGCCGACACCCCGGTGATGGACGCCGTGCGCACCCGCTCGATCCTCGGCCGCGGCTCGACGCCGGCCACCCGGCGCTGGTTCGAGGACTTCGGCATCGCGGTCGCCGAGGGCCCGCTGCGCACCCCGGGCGACCCGGACGCCGGCATCCTCACCCGCCTGGTGCTGCCGGTGCGGCACGCCGGGCGCACCCGCGGCTACCTGTGGCTGCTCGACGGCGGCCGCACCGACCCCTCGGCCGTCGACGACCCCGCGCTGGCCGCCGCGGTGGAGCTGGCCGCGGAGGCCGGGCGGCTGCTGGCCGGGCGGGAGGACGACGGCGACCTGGGGCGCCCGCTGGCCGTCGCGCTGACCGGCGCTCCGGCCGCGCAGGCGCCGGCGGCCCGGACCCTCACCGCGGCCTGGGGCGAGCGGACACCGGTGGTGCTCGTGGCGCTGCGCCCGGCCGGCGCGGGGCTGCCCGTGCCGTGGCAGGCCCCCGCGGCGGGGGCGGTCAGCGCGGTGCTGCCCGCCGACGGGCTCGTCGCCGTCGCCGTCCCGCTACCCGGCCCGGCGGACCTCCGACCGGCCGCCGCGGTGACCGCCGCCGCGCTGGCGGGCCTGCCGACCGGCAGCACCGCGGGGCTGTCGGGCATCGGCGCCGCGGCCGAGGCGCTGACCGACCGGTGGGCGCAGGCGCGCACGGCCGCGCGGGTGGCCGCGGCCGTCCCGCGCTTCTCCCCCGTGGCGCACTGGGGGGAGCTCGGCGGCTGGCGGCTGGCCGCCGCGCTCCCCGGCCCGGACCCGGCCGTCGCCCCGCTGCTGGCCGACCCGGTCCTGGCCGCGACCGCCGAGACGTGGCTGGACACCGGGTGCAGCGCGGCGCAGACGGCCGCGGCCCTGCACGTGCACCGGCAGACGCTGTACTACCGGCTCTCCCGGATCGCGCAGCTCACCGGCCTGGACCCCGCCGACGGGGACGCCCGGCTGCTGCTGCACGCCTCGCTGCGCCGCGCCCGGCTCGGCGGGCCGTGACCGGGGAGACACCGAGTCCGCAGCGCGCGCCGCGGAGCGGGGGGTCGCCTAGTCTCGGATCCGGTATGGGTGCTGGACGAGAGGCCACGGGTGCTGCACGAGGGGCACGGCCTCGACACACGGAGGGCCCCGACGTCCTCACCGAGCTGCGCACGGCCACGGCGGTCGAGCACGAGCAGGTGGAGACCACCCTCGGCCTGATGGACCCGCAGCTGGGCCCCGCGCGGCTGGTCGCCGTCCTCACCCGGCTGCACGCCTTCTGGGCCGCCGCCGAGGCGGGCCTCGACGCCTGGGCGCACCGCCGGCCCGCCGACGCCGAGACGGTCGACTGGTCCCGGCGCCGCCGCGCCCACCTGTTCGCCGCCGACCTGCGCGCCCTGGGTGCGGAGCCGGACGCCGCGGTCCGGCCCGAGCTGCCCGCCGTCGAGGACACCGACCAGGCCCTGGGCCGGCTCTACGTGCTGGAGGGCTCCACCCTCGGCGGCACGTTCATCGCCCGCCACCTGGCCACGCTGCCCGGCCTCGGCTCCGACGTCCGGCTGGGGGCCTTCTCCCCCTACGGCGCCGAGACCGGCGCGATGTGGCACGCCTACCGGCGGGTGACCCGCGAGCGGGTCGCCGCCGGCGGGGACGCGGGCCGGGTGGTCGGCGCCGCGCGGGCCACGTTCACCGCGCTGGCCGCCTGGTGCGCCCCGGTCGGGGCGCCTGCGTGACCGTCCCCGAGACCGACCTGCTGCCGGCGGGGACGCCGGTCGACCTCTCCAACTGCGACCGCGAGCCCATCCACGTGCCCGGCAGCATCCAGCCGCGCGGCGTGCTGCTCGCGGTCAGCGAACCCGACCTCGTCGTCGAGCAGGTGTCGGAGAACCTCGCCGACCTGGTGGGCGTGGCCCCCGCCGACGCCCTGGGCCGGCGGCTCCCCGAGGTGCTCGGGGAGCCGC
>NZ_JBJGYN010000091.1:0-9183 GCF_054050015.1 Geodermatophilus sp. SYSU D01176
TGCGTCTCGAGGACTGGCCGGTCATGCCCCGCTCGCACGTCGGGTTCTCGATCCAGCCGTTCGGCTTCTTCGACCGCAACCCGGTCCTCGACCTCCCCCGGTCGGCCGGCAACGGCCACTGCCACGCGGAGGAGGGGCGATGAGCTGGGACCTGCCGAGCCCCGACGCCCGCCCGCCGGACCCCTTCGCACCGGGGTCGGGTGAGTCCTTCGGCAGCCGCGGCTCCTTCTGCGGCGTCCCGCACCGCCGTCACGACGAGGCCCGACCAGGCGAGGTCGTGGTGCTCGGTGCGCCGTTCGACTGGGGCGCCAGCTACCGGCCGGGCGCCCGCTTCGGCCCTCGTGCGATCCGCGAGGCCGACTACCTGCCCCCTGACGGCAGGCGGCCGCACCTGTCCACGGGCATCGACCCACTGTCCGAGCTGCCCGTCGTCGACGCCGGTGACGTCCCCGTCGTCGGCGGACACATCGAACCCTCGCTGGAGGTCATCGAGAGCTGGGTCCACACGGTGGCCGCGGCCGGTGCGATCCCCATCGTCCTGGGCGGTGACCACAGCATCACCTTCCCCAACGCCACCGGTGTCGCCCGCCACCACGGGTTCGGCAACGTGGCACTGATCCACTTCGACGCACACGCCGACACCGCTCCACACCAGTGGGGGCACCTGTACGGGCACGGCACGCCCATGCGCCGGCTGATCGAGTCCGGAGCGGTCCCCGGGCACCGGTTCGTGCAGATCGGGCTGCGCGGGTACTGGCCACCTCCCGAGGTCGTCGCGTGGATGCGTGAGCACCGGATGCGCACCTTCTTCATGGACGAGATCAACGAGCGCGGTCTGGACCCCGTGGTCGACGAGGCGGTGGACTACGCCCTGACCGACGGGGCGGAGGCGGTGTTCCTGTCGCTGGACATCGACGTGGTCGATCCCGGCATGGCGCCGGGCACCGGGACGCCCGAGCCCGGTGGGATCCTCGCCCGGGAGTTCCTGCCCACCGTGCGCCGCCTGGCCCGGGAGCTGAACGTGGTCGGCGCCGACATCGTCGAGGTGGCGCCTCACTACGACCAGCCGATGAACATCACAGCCGCGCTGGCCAACCGGGTCCTGCTCGAGATGACCACGGGGATCGTCGAGCGACGGCGTCTCATGGAGGAGATGCGGGCTCTCGACCTCGGTGAGGTGGGCGGGGGGACGTCCGATGATGGGCGGTGACCGGACGCGGTCGTCGGTGACCCTCGAACCGTGACCCCCGCGAGCGCCGCCCTCCTGTCCGGCAGGCTGTCCCTCGGCCGGTTCGCAGCCGTGGCAGCCGTGTCCACCGTCGTCCACATCCTGCTGCTCGACCCCTCGTCCTTGGGATCGCTGGCGATGGCCGGTCTGGCGGCGACCTGCCTGCCATGCGCCTGGCGCCTGCGGCGGGGTCCGACCGCCTCGGTGTGGAGGATGACCGCGACGGTGGACGCCGGGATGCTCGTACTCCACGCCCAGATGCTCGCGGGCCAGGGGCACGAGGTGGCTGGCTTGACGCACTTCACCGGCAGCTCGTCGGCGGTCTGATGTGGCTGGGTCTCTGCCTGGCCGCTTCCAGCTGGTCGGGGCCGCAGCGGTGGCCCTGCGCCCCTGACCTGCCCCGACCCACCGCAGCCCCGGTGCATCGCCAGCCGGGGTGCGGTGGGGCTCGACCGGTCCGGCGTTTCCCGTGCGGCGAGCGGGACGAGGCGACCCTCACGCGGGTCTGACGAGCGCCCCGGCGCGCAGTCGATCAAGCTGGGTGCCGTGAGCGAAGAGAACAGCGGCTCGGGCTACGTCACCTCCGGGGAGTTCACGCGGGACACGAACTACATCCCCGACCGGATCACCGCCGACGGTTCGAGCGGGTGGCCGGTGGAGGCCGGGCGGTACCGGCTGGTCATCGCGCGGGCCTGCCCGTGGGCCAACCGGGCGGCGATCGTGCGCCGGCTGCTCGGCCTGGAGGACGCGATCTCCATGGGCATGTGCGGGCCGACCCACGACGAGCGGTCCTGGACCTTCGACCTCGACCCCGGCGGCCGCGATCCGGTGCTCGGCTACGAGCGGCTGCAGGAGGCCTTCCTCGCCCGGTTCCCCGACTACGCGAAGGGCATCACCGTGCCGGCGATGGTCGACGTCCCGAGCAGGCAGGTCGTCACCAACGACTTCCTGCAGATGACGCTCGACTTCTCCACCGAGTGGACGCGGTTCCACCGCGACGGCGCGCCCGACCTCTACCCCGAGAAGCTGCGCGACGAGATGGACGAGGTGATGGAGCGGGTCTACACCGAGGTCAACAACGGGGTGTACCGGTGCGGGTTCGCCGGCTCGCAGCGGGCGTACGACGCGGCCTACGAGCGGCTGTGGACGGCGCTGGACTGGCTCGAGGAGCGGCTGTCCGGGCAGCGGTACCTGATGGGCGACACGATCACCGAGGCCGACGTCCGGCTGTTCACCACGCTGGCACGGTTCGACCCCGTCTACCACGGCCACTTCAAGGCCAACCGGCAGAAGCTGACCGAGATGCCGGCGCTGTGGGCCTACGCGCGCGACCTGTTCCAGACCCCGGGTTTCGGCGACACGATCGACTTCCCGCAGATCAAGGAGCACTACTACGTCGTCCACGCCGACATCAACCCGACGCAGGTCATCCCGCAGGGCCCCGACACGTCGACCTGGCTGACCCCGCACGGGCGCGAGGAGCTCGGCGGGTCGCCGTTCGGCGACGGCACGCCGCCCCCGCCTCCTCCCGAGGACGAGCGCGTGCCGGCCGACCACGGCCCCGGTGGCCTCGGCCACCGGTGACCCTTCGCTGATCCACCGGGTCAGCGGCGGCGGCCGAGGGTGATCCGCACGTCCTGGTCGAAGCCGATCCGGCCGTCGGCCTCCCGGCAGCGCTGCAGCCGTCGGTAGGCCTCGGCGCGGACGGCCTCGCGCTCGTCCTCGGGGACCGCCTCCCACATCGCCCGCTGGCCGACCGACCAGGTCCAGGCGTGCCAGTGGTCCTCGTCGTCGAAGCGCACCCGGACGGTCGTGTGCGCCGTCCGCGAGTCGGTGAAGCCGGCCTCGCGCAGCAGCCCCACCACGCCCTCGTCGGTCTCGAACGGACCACCGCGGCCGACCGAGCGCACGTCGCGCATCCCCGGCGGCAGGTACGAGGAGAAGAGGCCGTCCATCTCGCGCCATGACTCGCTGTACCGGCCGAAGGTGGTGACGCCGACCCGCCCGCCGTCCACCAGCAGCCTCCGCCAGGCGCGGAGCGCGGCGATCGGGTCGGGCAGGAAGAACAGCACCAGCGACGAGGCGACGACGTCGTAGGGGCCGCCGCCCGGGTCCTCGGCGTCGGCGACCCGGACCTCGGCGTCGACCCCCGCGGCGCGGACGGCCGCCCGCGCCCGCTCGACCATGCCGGTGGCCAGGTCGACGCCGGTGACCGACCCGGTGGGCCCCACCCGCGCCGCCGCCCGCAGCAGCACCGCGCCGCGGCCGCAGCCGACGTCGAGCACCCGCTCCCCCGGCCGGGGGTCGAGCTCGTCGACCAGCCGCTCGGCGATCGGCCCGAACATCTCGACCCCGACGGCGTCGTAGGTCGGCGCGGCCCGGTCGAAGACCCCGACCACCCGCGCCCGCTGGTCGTCCACGGTGCCCCCTCCGTCGGCGGAACAGGGGGCAGCCTCCCGCCCGGCCGGCCCACCGCACAACGGCTCCGACTCCGGGTCGGGAGTCGTGCGGCCTACTCGCAGCCGACCCCGTCACCGTCGCGGTCGAGGTGCCGGCCGTAGCCGGGGTCGCCGACGCGGACCGGGGCGGCGCCGGCGGCGCGCGCCGCCGAGCAGTTGCCGTAGGACGCGCTGACCGACACCTCCGGCTCGGGCTCGACGACCGACGCGGTGCCGCCGCCCGAGGAGGACGACGACGAGCCGCTGCTCCTGCTGCTGGTCGCCGTCTGCTCGGCGGCCCGCAGGGCGCTCTCCCGCGCGACGAGGTCCTGCTCGCGCTGGTCGAGGGCCGTGGCGCGCTGGCTGATCGCCGCGGTCTGCTGCTCGATCTCCGCCTGCGCCGCCGCGGCCGCCCGCCGGACCTGCTCCTCGGCCGCGGCCACCTCGTCGCTCAGCTCGCTCGCCTCGTCCTGGGCGACCTCGAGGTCGTCCTGGAGGGCGATGTACTGCGGGGTGGCGGCCACGTCGGTCTCCTCGCCGGCCCCGCCGACGCCGGCGCCGAGCAGGAAGGCCAGCAGCGGGATCGCCCACCGCAGCCACCTCCGCCGCGTGCCGGCCGGCGTCCCGGCGGGCGGCTGGACGGGCAACTGCATCGTCCGGGTGGGCGGCGTGCCCGGGCCGGTCGGCATCATCACTGGTCCCCCGATCTGAGGTGTGCAGCGGCACCGTACGTGCGCGCGGGACCCGCGGTGTGCCGGCTGAGCGGAGCTGCGCCGGCTGGTGCGCGTGGTCCGGATGAGCCGAGACCGCGTCGTTCAGGAGGACCGCCTCCGCCCGCCCGTACACCGTCGAGGCCACTACCAGAGCCGGGCGGACGACGTGGTCGACGGTGTGGACGGCCGCTCGCCTGTGGACGGCGGGCCGTGCCGACGGTGGCGGCGACCAGGGTCCCGGGCATGACGACCTCCCCCGCTCGCCCAGGTCCCCGTCCGCTCGGCCGCCGAGCTGACCCGGCGCTGGGCCGACCTGCTCGACCCGCCGGTCTTCACCGCCCGCAGCCTCTGGCTGTCGTGGCTGCACGGGGACGGCACCACGCTGCCGGTGGTCATGCCGGTGGACGACGTGCCGCGCGTGCCGGACCTGCCGACGGTGCGCGGCCTGGTGCACCTGCACGAGGCCGCGACCGAGCACTCCCCCGACCTGGCCCACCTGGCGATGGCGCTGTGCCGCCCCGGGCACACCGCGGTCACCGCGGACGACGACGAGTGGGCCGAGCGGCTGCACGCCGTCCTCGACGAGGCGATCGAGAGCAGCTGGAGCCTGCACCTGGCCGCGGGCGGACGGGTCGTCCCCGTCGTCGAGCCGCCGGCGTGGCGGTGGCCCCCGAGGTGACCGGGCTCGCCGCGGCCGAGGGGCGACCTCTCGTCCAGGCCCGCTCGACGGCGCGGCCCGGCTCGGCGTCGAGCAGGCTGGGGAGGTGGCTGCCGGTCCGCCCCTGTCCCTGCCCAGCACGGGACCGGACCCGATCCCCTGGGACACCGCGCTCGCGGCGGTGCTCGGGTACGCGCGGGGACGGCGGGCGCTGTGGTTCCGCTCCCCGAGCCACCCGGAGGGCCGGTGGGTGCGGGTCCCGGCCTTCGGCTACGAGCGCTTCGACTGCCGCCGGCCGGCCGCCGGGCCGCTGGGCGACGACGACGTCCTGGTCGCCGAGGGGCTGCACGGCCGTCTCGACCCGGCGGGCTGGGCCGCGGTCCGCTCCGCGCTCGACGAGGTCGGCCCGCCGGCCGAACGCGTGGCCGCGCGGGCGGACGGGCGGCCGTTCTGGGAGCTCCCGCCCGGGGAGCTGTCGGTGCTGGAGGAGCCGGGCACGGTAGGCGCCGGTCTGCGGGCGGTCGGCCGGCACGGGCCCGGGTGGCACCGACAGCACGTCTCCGCGGCGCTGCACCACCGGCGTCCGGACCTCGTGCCGCTGCTCAGCCGCACCACCCGGCGCCAGTTGCTGCCCCACGTCGAGGAGGGCGACAGCGGGGTGGAGGCGGTCGTGCACCGGGAGCTGCTGGGCAACGCCGAGGCCTTCGGCGCGCTGGAGACCGCGGTGTCGGTCCTGCTGGCCGCGACCGGGGGCGTCCCGCTGACCCGGCTGCGGCTGCACGACGTCCTGGTCTGGCTCGCCGGCAGCCTCCGACTGGCGCACGCCGTCGCCCTCGGCCGGCAGACGCCGGAGTGGGCGGCCCGGCCGGCCTGACCGGCTCAGACGATGCGGACGCGCAGCCGCCGGAACCCGCGGCCCTTGTTCTCCATCTTGGTCACCTCGACCTGGCCGACCATCGACGTCGAGGCCACGTGCGTGCCGCCGTCGGCCTGGGTGTCGAGGCCGACGATGTCGACGATCCGCACGACCTCGATGTCCGGCGGCAGCAGGTTGGTCGCCGTCCGGATGATGTCGGGGATCGCGAACGCCTCGTCGCGCGGCAGCGTCTTCACCTCGATGCGGCGGTCGGCGGCGATCTCCGCGTTGACCGCCTCGGCGACCCGCTCCTTGAAGTCCGGCGGCACCTCGGCCAGGTCGAAGTCCATCCGCGCGGTCAGCGGCTCCATGTTCCCGCCGGTGACCAGCGCGCCGAAGTCGCGGAACACCACGCCGGTGAGCACGTGCAGGCCGGAGTGGGTGCGCATGAGCTGGGTGCGCCGCTCGTCGTCGAGGGCGCCGCGGACCGCGGTCCCCGGCGGCGGCAGCGGGTCGCCCTCGACGGGGAGGAGGTAGAGCTCGTCGCCCTTCCGGGTGCCGGCGATCCGGGTGCGCACCCCGCCCCACAGCAGCACGCCCTCGTCCGGCGGCTGCCCGCCGCCGCCGGGGTAGAAGGCGCTGCGGTCGAGCACGATGCCCTGCTCCGGATCGGCCGCGACGACCGTCGCGTCCCACTCCCGGACGGTGGCGTCGGCGAGGTCGAGGCGGTGGGTGTGCCCGTGTCGGTCGCTGGCGGTGGTCACCCCGGCATGCTGCCGCTTCCGGGCCGACGGCGACCACCGTCGGCCGCCCGGGGCCGTCCTGCGCCCAGCCGGCTCGACCCGACTCAGGACCGGGGTGCGGGGACGGCGGGCCGGCCGCGCGGTTCGACGAACCGGGTGAGCACCGGGCCGGCGACGGCCAGCACGAGCACGTACCCCGTCGCCACGGGCCCGAGCTCCGGGACCCCCGCGGCGACGGCCAACCCGGCGATGACGACGGAGAACTCGCCGCGGGCCACCAGGGCCGTCCCGGCGCGCAGCCGGCCGGGCACGGCCACCCCGTCCCGCTGGGCGGCGAACCAGCCGGTGGCGACCTTGGTCGCGGCGGTCACCACGGCCAGCAGCAGCACCGCGGGCAGCACGGGCAGCACCGCGCCCGGGTCGGTGGACAGCCCGAAGGCGACGAAGAAGATGGCCGCGAACAGGTCGCGCAACGGGCCCAGGACCGCCCGCGCGCGGTCGGCGACCGACGCGGGCAGCGCCAGCCCGACGAGGAAGGCGCCCACGGCCGCCGACACCCCCGCCGCCTGGGCCAGCCCGGCCACCAGCAGGGTGAGGCCCATCAGGCGCAGCAGCACCTGCTCGTCGTCGTCCGAGGCCAGGATCCGGCCGAGCTGGTGGCCGTGCCGCTGGGCGGCCACCAGCGCCAGCCCGACCGCCCCGGCCGCCAGCGCGATGCCGCCCAGCGCCGTCGTGGGTCCCCCACCGGCCAGCGCGACGGCCAGCAGCGGGAGGAACAGCGCCATCGCCAGGTCCTCCAGGACGAGCACCGAGAGCACCGCGGGGGTCTCCCGGTTGGCCAGCCTGCCCAGGTCGCCGAGCAGCCGGGCGACGATGCCCGACGACGAGATCCAGGTGACCCCGGCGAGAGCGAGCGCCCCCTGCCACGGCAGGCCCAGCAGCAGCCCCGCGACGAAACCGGGTGGGGCGTTGAGCAGCAGGTCCACCAGCCCCGAGGGGCCGTGGTGGCGCAGCGAGGTGAAGAGCTCGCCGGCGGTGAACTCCAGGCCGAGCGCGAGCAGCAGCAGGACGACGCCGACCTCGGCGGCCGCCGCGATGAACGGCTCCGACGTCGTCAGCGGGGCGATGCCGCCCTCCCCCAGCGCCAGCGCGGCCAGGAGGACGAACGGCACCGACGACAGGCCCAGCCGGCGGGCCAGCAGGCCGATGAGGGACAGGCCGCAGAAGAGCAGGCCCAGTTCGACGAGCAGCTGGGCGACGTGGTCCATGGGGGTGCCTACGCGGGCTCGTCCAGGTGCCGCGCCAGGTCCGCCAGCCCCCGCGCCGACCCGATGGCGACGACGACGTCCCCAGGGTGCAGCAGGTCGCCGGGCCCCGGGGACGGGACGACGTCGGCGCCCCGCACGATCGCCACGATGGAGCAGCCGGTGAGGGTGCGTGCCCGGGTGTCACCCAGCGGGCGCCCGGCGAAGCGCGAGCCCTCGCGGATCGGGAAGCGTCCCGACTCCAGCCCCGGGACCTCCCGGGACAGGTCGGCGAAGCGCTGCGTCAGCCGGGGAGCCCCGAGCACGTCCGCGACGGCGTCGACCTCGTCCGGGTCGAGCCGCAGCACGCCGCGCGCCCGGTCGGGGTCGCGACGGTCGTACACCGCGACCTCCGCCGAGCCGTCCCGGCCGACGACGAGGGCGAGGACCTCGCCGGACCTGGTCCGCAGCCGGTACCGGACGCCGACGCCCGGCAGCATGGTCTCCTCGAGGTCCACGTCGGCATCGTGGCAGACCTCGGGCGGTCGCCGTCCGGCGCTCACCCCCGGTGGTCAGCTCCCGGGGTGGGCCGCTCCGGTGCCGGTCCGGACGACCGTGACCGGGCAGGGGGCGTGGCGCAC
Organism: Geodermatophilus sp. SYSU D01176; assembly: GCF_054050015.1. Taxonomy (NCBI): domain Bacteria; kingdom Bacillati; phylum Actinomycetota; class Actinomycetes; order Geodermatophilales; family Geodermatophilaceae; genus Geodermatophilus; species Geodermatophilus sp. SYSU D01176. Next base: position 8,522 of record NZ_JBJGYN010000091.1, read on the forward strand.
GGCCTGGTCGCTGACCGAGCCGAGCACCAGCTCGGTGAAGCCACCGCGGCCGCGGGCGCCGACCACGAGGAGGTCGGCCCGCACCGCCGACTCGATCAGCCCGCGCACGGCGGTGCCGTGGGTGACGTGGCAGGTCACCGACAGCGCCGGGTCCAGGCCGGCGGCGGCCACGTCGGACTCCAGGTCGGCCAGCACCGCCTTCTCGAAGTCCTCGAACGGGGGGATGTAGCCCGGCGCCCAGCTCGCCGGCCGCGGCGCCGTGGTGATCTTCCAGGCGCGCAGCACGTGCAGCGGGAAGCCGGCGCGGGCGGCCAGGCGGCCGGCCCACTGCAGCGCTTCCTGCGCGCACCGCGACCCGTCGTGCCCGACCAGGACCCCACCGGGGACGTCGGCCACCCGGGTCACGCCCTCGTCGTCGAACTCTCCGTCGATCTGCTCGGTCATGGACGCAACCTATCGTCGTCGCGGCAGCACCTCCCGTGGCCGGAGCCCGGGTCGTCCGTGACCGACGACACACGTCACGGGGGCCGGGGGGCGCGCGTCCCCCCACCCCCTGCCCTGGGGGTGCCGCCCGCCGGGCGGGGCCGCCGCCGAGCCCGCGCGGGGGGGGGTGGGGTGGGCCTTGCTCAGTCCGCCCGGCGCCGGGGCAGCCACCCGTGGCA
>NZ_JBJGYN010000092.1:0-7800 GCF_054050015.1 Geodermatophilus sp. SYSU D01176
GGACCGTGTTTTTTGCTTACGGGGGGGTCGGTCTCGGGCAGGGGGCGGGGGCCGCCGCCACGGCGTCGGCGTCCGGACGCCGACGTGCGTGTCCGGTCGGCGCGAGGAGCCCGGCACGGGCCAGCCGCTCACGGATCCGCTCGGCGTCGTCCCCCGCCAGATCGGGGTCGGTCGCGGCACCGAGGACCGCCACCACATACTCGTTCATGCTCCGTCCGAGCCGACCCGCGGCTGCCCGCACGCGCTCGACGAGCTCGTCGGTCGTGCGCACCGTCAGCTGAGCCATGCATTCACAGTAGCAGGCATGCCTGCATCGCGGTGGTAGCGCACCAGCGGCAGGGCGGTGAAACGGTGCCGCTCGTACAGGGCACGGGCCGGCGCGTAGCTGCCCTCCCCACCGGTGCCGATGACGGCGAGCGGCACACCCCGCGCCCGCATCCCGGTCACCGCCCGCTCCAGCAACCGGCCCGCGATGCCGGCCCCCCGGTGGTCCGGGGCGACGGCGACCACCTCGACCTCGCCGACCGGGGTGGCGTCCTCCTCGGTCCACCGGACGGCGACGAAGCCGACCGGGGCGCCCTCGACGTCGGCGACCCATGCGCCGATTTCCGCGGACCGGCAGAGCTGCGTCGCCGCCGCGGCCTGCGCCGTCCGCCAGTCCGGGTAGACCAGGCGGTACACCCGTGAGCCCATGACCGCCTCGAAGCCCGCAAAGACGGGCGCCCACGCGTCCAGGGAGAACGCGACCACCGCGTCGACGTCGGCCTCGGTCAACGGCCGAATGACGACGTCGACGCCGTGGATGACACCACGGACCTCAGCGGCGCGTCACTCCCACTCGATGGTGCCCGGCGGCTTGCTCGTCACGTCCAGCACCACGCGGTTGACCTCGGCCACCTCGTTGGTGATCCGCGTCGAGATGCGGGCCAGGACGTCGTAGGGCAGCCGGGTCCAGTCCGCGGTCATCGCGTCCTCGCTGGACACCGGCCGCAGCACGACGGGGTGGCCGTAGGTGCGCCCGTCGCCCTGGACCCCCACCGAGCGGACGTCGGCCAGCAGCACCACCGGGCACTGCCAGATCTCCCGGTCCAGGCCTGCCGCGGTGAGCTCGGCGCGGGCGATCGCGTCGGCCCGCCGCAGCACGTCGAGCCGCTCCTGGGTGACCTCGCCGATGATCCGGATGCCGAGCCCCGGGCCCGGGAACGGCTGCCGCCATACCAGCGACTCGGGCAGGCCGAGCTGCAGGCCGACCTCGCGCACCTCGTCCTTGAACAGGGTGCGCAGCGGCTCGACCAGGGTGAAGGTGAGGTCCTCGGGCAGGCCGCCGACGTTGTGGTGGCTCTTGATGTTCGCCGTCCCGGTGCCGCCGCCGGACTCGACGACGTCCGGGTAGAGCGTGCCCTGCACGAGGAAGTCGACGGTCTCGCCGTGGGCCTGCGCGTCGTGCACCACGTCGAGCGCCGCCTGCTCGAAGACCCGGATGAACTCCCGGCCGATGGTTTTGCGCTTCTGCTCGGGGTCGCTGACCCCGGCCAGCGCGCCGAGGAACTGCTCGCGGGCGTCGACCACCCGCAGGTCGGCGCCGGTGACCGCGACGAAGTCCCGCTCGATCTGCTCGGTCTCCCCCTCGCGCATCAGCCCGTGGTCGACGTAGACGCAGGTCAGCCGGTCACCGATGGCCCGCTGCACCAAGGCGGCCGCGACCGCGGAGTCGACCCCGCCGGACAGCGCGCACAGCGCCCGCCGGTCGCCGACCTGCGCCCGGATCCGCTCGACCTGCTCCTCGACGACGTTGGCCATCGTCCAGGTCGGCTCGAGCCCGGCGATGTCGAACAGGAAGTGCTCGAGCACCGTCTGCCCGTGCGCGGTGTGCCGCACCTCGGGGTGGAACTGCACCCCGGCGAGCTTGCGGTCGACGTCCTCGAACGCGGCAACCGGCGCACCTGTGGACGTGGCGGTGACGGTGAACCCGGGCGGGGCGGCGCTGACGGCGTCCCCGTGGCTCATCCACACCGACTGCTCGACCGGCAGCGTGCCGAACAGCCGGCCCTGCGTGGTGACCGTCAGCGGGGTGCCGCCGTACTCGCGGTCGCCGGTGCGGGCCACCGTGCCGCCCAGCGAGGCGGCCATCGCCTGGAAGCCGTAACAGATGCCGAACGCCGGGACGCCGGCCTCGAACAGCGTCGGGTCGACCTGCGGGGCGTCGTCGGCGTAGACGCTCGACGGCCCGCCGGAGAGGACGATCGCCGCGGGCTTGCGGGCGACGATCTCCTCGGCCGGGACGTCGGAGGGGACGATCTCGGAGTAGACCCCCGCCTCCCGGATGCGCCGCGCGATGAGCTGGGCGTACTGGGCGCCGAAGTCGACGACGAGGACGGTCGGGAAGTCCATCAGTCGTCCTGGGTGGCCGGCTGGTAGCCACCGATGACCAGGTCGACCCGCTGGAACTCCTTGAGGTCCCGGTAGCCGGTCTTGGCCATCGTCCGGCGCAGCGCGCCGAACAGGTTGGTCCGCCCGTCGGCGCTGCGCGCCTCCCCGAGGAGGACGTCGTGCAGCGAGCCGACAGGGGTGACCGGGGCCGAGGTCCCGCCGCGGGGCAGCCGCGGGTGGGCGGCCACGGAGTCCCACCAGACGCCGCCGCCCGGGGCCTCCGCCGCGGCCCGCAGCGGCTCGCCGAGCTGGACGGCGTCCGCGCCGCAGGCCAGCGCGCGGGCGATGGCGCCGCTGGTCTCGATCCGGCCGTTGGCGATGACGTGCACGTACCGGCCGCCGGTCTCGTCGAGGTAGTCGCGGCGGGCCGCGGCGGCGTCGGCGATCGCGCTGGCCAGCGGCACCCGGATGCCCATGACGGTGTCGGTGGTCGAGAAGCTGTCGGCGCCGACGCCGACGACCACGCCGGCCGCTCCGGTGCGCATCAGGTGCAGCGCGGTCTGGTAGTTCGCCGCCCCGCCCACGATGACCGGGACGTCGAGGTCGGCGATGAACTCCTTGAGGTTCAGCGCCTCGCCCTGGGCGGTGACGTGCTCGGCCGAGACGATCGTGCCCTGGATGACCAGCAGGTCCACGCCGGCGGCCAGGACCGTGGGGGCGAGCTGGAGGGTGTGCTGCGGCGAGACGCGGACGGCCGTGGTCACCCCGGCGTCGCGCATCTCCTTGATGCGGGCGGTGATCAGGTCCGGCTCGACCGGTCGGGCGTAGACCTCCTGCAGCAGGGCCACCGGCGGCGGCCCGTCCCCCGCCGCCTCCCGCAGCCGCCGGTAGACCGGCGCGGGGTCGTCATAGCGGGTCCACAGCCCCTCGGCGTTGAGCACGCCCAGGCCGCCGGCCTGGCCGACGGCGACCGCCGTGGCGGGGCTCACGACGGCGTCCGACGGACTGGTCACCAGCGGGATGTCGAACCGGAAGGCATCGATCTGCCACGCGGTCGAGACGTCGTCCATGTCCCGGGTGCGCCGGCTCGGGACGATGGAGACCTCGTCGAGGTCGTACCCCCGGCGGGCGAAGCGGTTGAGACCGATCTCGACGGTGTCGCGGGTGGGCATGCTCAGCGCCCCCTGTAGTTCGGTGCTTCCACCGTCATCTGGATGTCGTGCGGGTGGCTCTCCACGAGGCCCGCCGAGGTGATCCGCGTCAGCTGACCGCGGTCCTGCAGGTCGGCGATGGTCTGCGCCCCGGCATAGCCCATGGAGGCACGGAGCCCGCCGACGAGCTGGTGGGCGACGCCGGCCAGCGGGCCCCGGTAGGGCACCTGCCCCTCGATGCCCTCGGGGACGAGCTTGTCGTCGGAGAGCACGTCGTCGGCGAAGTAGCGGTCGCGGCTGAAGGACTGGTTGCCGCGCTTCTGCATCGCGCCCAGCGACCCCATGCCGCGGTAGGTCTTGTACTGCTTGCCGTTCACGAAGACCAGCTCGCCCGGCGCCTCCTCGACACCGGCGAACAGCCCGCCGATCATGACCGTGTCGGCGCCGGCGACCAGGGCCTTGGCGATGTCACCGGAGTACTGCAGCCCGCCGTCGGCGATCACCGGGACACCGGCCGGCTTGGCCGCCAGCGCCGCCTCGTAGATCGCGGTGACCTGCGGGACGCCGACGCCGGCGACCACGCGGGTGGTGCAGATCGAGCCCGGGCCGACGCCGACCTTGACCGCGTCCACCCCGGCGTCGACCAGCGCCTGCGCACCGGCGCGGGTGGCGACGTTGCCGCCGACGACCTGCACGCCGAAGTCGGCCTTGACCCGCGCCACCATCTCCAGCACTGCCCGCTGGTGGCCGTGCGCGGTGTCGACGACCAGGACGTCGACACCCGCGTCGACCAGCAGCCCGGCCCGCTTGTAGGCGTCCTCCCCCACACCGAGGGCGGCGCCCACCACGAGGCGGCCGTCGTCGTCCTTGGTGGCGTCCGGGTACTGGTCGCGCTTGACGAAGTCCTTGACGGTGATCAGGCCGCGCAGCCGCCCGCCGTCGTCGACCAGCGGCAGCTTCTCGACCTTGTGCTTGCTCAGCAGCTGCAGCGCCGTGTCGGCGTCGACCCCGACCGGGGCGGTGACCAGCGGCATCGGCGTCATGACGTCGCGGACGAGGCGGTTCTTGTCGGTCTCGAACCGCATGTCGCGGTTGGTGCAGATACCGACCAGGACGCCGTCGGCGTCCACCACCGGGGCGCCGGAGATCCGGTAGCGCGCCGACAGTGCGTCCAGCTCGGCCAGGGTGTTGTCCGGGGACGCGGTCACCGGGTTGGTCACCATGCCGGCCTCGGAGCGCTTGACCAGGTCGACCTGGCCGGCCTGCTCCTCGGCGGCGAGGTTGCGGTGCAGCACGCCCATCCCACCGACCCGCGCCATGGCGATGGCCATGCGGGCCTCCGTGACGGTGTCCATCGCGCTGGAGAGCAGCGGGATCGCCAGACGCAGACCGCGGGTCAGCCGGCTGCTGGTGTCCACCTCGGCCGGCACGACGTCCGACGCGCCGGGGATGAGCAGGACGTCGTCGTAGGTCAGGCCGAGCGGCGCGAACTTCGCCGGCAGCTCGGGGACGAACTCATCGGGCTGCATCGGTTGCCGCCACCCCTCCGGATCGGCCGGCACCCTCGTGGGTGCGCGGGGAGCCGCATCCGATCGTAGGCGGCGCCCTGCGGGGCTCTGTGTGATGTCCGTCCGGCCACTACCGTGGACCCGTGAGTTCTTGGGACGACGCTTCCGGGCCGGACTTCGGGCCCGCCGACCAGCCAGGTCCGCCGCCGCTGACCATGGAGGAACGGGCCGGCGTCCTGGACGACCTCGCCGAGCTGGAGGTGTTCCGGACGCTGCTGGAGCCCACCGGCATCAAGGGCATCGTCGTCGACTGCCCGGACTGCGACGAGGAGCACCACGTCGACTGGGCGCTGATGCAGGCCAACCTCCGCCAGCTGCTCGAGGAGGGGCAGACCGGCCGCCACGAGCCGCCGTTCGACCCCGACCCCGACGACTACGTCAGCTGGGACTACGCCAGCGGCTACGCCGACGGCATCGCCGCGATGGCCGAGCGCGAGGAACCCGGCGGCGACGGCGGCCGCGCGGGGAAGCACGCGCGCGACGACTGAACGATGACATCGCGGTCCTACCGGACCACACCGCGGCCACGTGCCGTCCTCGGCTGGGTCGAGTGCAGCCCGCCGCTGGATCGCGGGAGCCTCCGGCCCCCGCTCTCCGCGGCGCGTCGCAGGGCGGCCCGGGTGGCGAACACACGCTGAGCGCCCCCTCCCGCGCGGGAGGGGGCGCTCAGCGTGTGTTCGACGTGCTCAGCTCATCATGCCGCGGCGGAAGCCGGTGGCCACCGCCTCGGCGCGGTCCTTGGCGCCCAGCTTGCGGAACAGCCGCCGGGCGTGGGTCTTGATGGTGTCCTCGGACAGGTAGAGCTCGCGGCCGATCTGGGCGTTGCTCTTGCCCTGGCTCATGCCGGTGAGCACCTGCATCTCGCGCATCGAGAGGCTGACCGGCGCCGGCTCCCGGACGGTCGAGCGCACCGTGGTGGGCGCGGTACCGGCCAGCGGGCTCGCCCCGTTCCAGGCCGGCGTCCCGTGGGCGTGGCCGGCGTGCGCGCCGACCGAGGCCAGCGGCACCGGCTGGTGCGGGACGGCGGGCCCCGGGCCGCGGCCGTCGACCCGCAGGCCGACCCGCGACAGGCCCAGGCCCATCTCCAGCGCGGTCGCGTCCCAGCGCAGGTAGCCGCGGGCACCGGCCGCGACCGCCGCCCGGACGGTCTCGCCGTCGTCGGGGGCGCCCAGGACCAGGACCGGCAGTCGCGGGTGGGCGCGCAGCGCCTGGGTGGCTACGGTCAGCCCGGAGTCCATGGCGCGCTGGGTGCCGATGAGCAGGACGTCGGGTTGACGGGTGGCCAGCCGGGCCATCAGGGCGGTGGCGTCGCCGACGACCTCCACCCGCCCGACGAACGGCAGCGCCACCAGGCGGCCCGCGATGTCGTCGCGGACCCGCCGGCGCTCGTCGTAGACCCACACACACGTCGTGCCGTGGCCGGGTCCGCGCATCCTGTCGTCGATCACGCCTGCTCCTCGCTCGCCGGCCGCACGTCTCGACCGGGTCCACCGCCCGGGTCCCCCGGCCGGGTGTCGCTCGGACGTGGGTCCCGTCCGGGGACCTCCGTCGTCGCTCCGGCCGCACCGGAGCCACCGACGGGTGTCCCGTGGGGGTGTTCGGCACGGCCTGCAGCCACCTTGATCGACTCCAGGGGGCGACAACAGCCGCTCTCACCCAGCGGGGGGAGAGCTGAGCCGACAAAATGCAGGGTCACCGTGTGTTTGACCCACGGAGGCCTCGGGCACCGGCCCCCATGCAGCCGGACCGCCCCCTCCGGCTCGCACCGAGCCGAGGAGGACGAATGGCCGACATCCGCCGCCTGCCCACACCTGTCGCCGAGGTCTGGGACTGGCAGCTGCACGGCGCCTGCCGCGGAGAGAGCACCGCGTTGTTCTTCCACCCGGACGGCGAGCGCGGCCCCGCACGGGCCCGCCGCCAGTCGGCCGCCAAGGCGGTCTGCGCCCGCTGCCCGGTCATCGAGTCCTGCCTGAAGCACGCCCTTTCGGTCCGGGAGCCCTACGGGGTCTGGGGCGGCATGAGCGAGGAGGAACGGGCCCGGCTGATCGCCGCGGAGCCCGCCGCCGTCGCCGCGGGGGTCTGACGAAGGACCCCGCGTCCCCCATCCCCCGCAGGCTCGCGGCGGGACCCGGACGCGGGGCCGTTCAAGAGAGTCACCGAGAGGGCCGGTCCAGCAGATGCTGGACCGGCCCTCTCGTTGTCTGTCGGCTACGCCAGGCGGCGGGCCAGCATGAGTTCGTCGTGCACCCAGGTGCGGTCGCGGTCCCGTGAGGTCTCCGCCGACCAGGTGGAGGAGTCCGGGCCGACGTCGGTGCAGCGCCACCGGAGCCACGGCTCCTCGTCGTCACCGAGCAGCTCCACGCAGGAAGCGGACGGTCGTCCCGTGGAAGGCCAGGGGCGGCACCCCGGCACCGGGCTCACCCCGGCCGGGCACGATCCACACGCCCTCGACGGCGCGCCTGCCGAGCACCCAGCCCACGTGCAGCTCGCCGGCCGCGCGGTGCCACGTGCCGTCAGGTGCCAGGCCGCGCCGGTCCAGCCGCCAGGCTCCGACGAGCCGGCCGACGTCGTCGAGGGCCGCGGGGTCGGCCGTGCCCGGGTCCGTGCCGGACGTCGAGGAGCACCCCGCCATCGTGTCCGACGACGGCGACGGCCACCGGTGGCAGACACGGCGGAGGGCCGGCCCGGATCCGTCCGGACCGGCCCTCCGC
>NZ_JBJGYN010000093.1:0-6797 GCF_054050015.1 Geodermatophilus sp. SYSU D01176
ACCCGAACAGCTCGCAGCGCACCCCCGCGGTCCGCGCCAGCAGCCCGTCCTCGCGCAGCCGGGCGGCGAAGCTCGCGGCCGCCCGCATCGGGCCGACGGTGTGCGAGCTCGACGGCCCGATACCGACTTTGAACAGGTCGAACGCGCTGATCGTCATCCGTGCCTCCCTCTCCACCCCGGTGTAGCTACGACACCAACCGCAGACAGGTACACGATTGGTATATCAGATGTAGTCTCAAGGTATGTCGATCCCTCTGAAGAGGCAAGGGCCGGTGGCCGTCAACCTCTACGATCTGCTCGTGACCGTCGCACCGTTGGACCTCGACCAGCCGGCCATCACGTCCCTGGCGGACAAGGCATACGTGGCGATCAGGGACCGGCTGATCATGCTCGACATCCGCCCCGGGGATCCGATCGACGACGACGGGCTGGCCAAGGACCTCGGCGTGGGCCGCACCCCGGTCCGCGAGGCGCTCAAGCGCCTGGAGGGCGACCGGCTGGTGACGTCTTATCCGCGGCGAGGCACGTTCGCGACCGGCATGGACATCACCGACCTGGCGCACATCTCGGACATCCGCGCCCAGCTCGAGCCGCTGGCCGCGCGCCGGGCCGCCGAGCGCGCCACTCGCTCGGCGCAGCTCGACCTCGAGGAGCTGGCCGCGCACATCGAGCAGTTGGACGTCACCCAGGTCGACCGGACCGAGTTGATGCGCTGGGACCTCGCGGTGCACCGGGCCATCTACCGGGCGGCCGGCAATCCCCACCTGGAGGACGTCCTGATCCGCTACGACAACCTGGCGACCCGGATCTTCTGCCTGTTCCTCGACCGGCTGCCCACGGTGGACGAGCACGTCGGGGAGCACGTGGAGCTGCTCCGGGCGATCGCCGCCGGCGACCCCGACCGGGCGGACGACCTCGCCCGCGAGCACGTCCTCGGCTTCGACAGAGCGATCCGCGCGGTGATCTGAGAGGACCCTCGCTCGCCACGAGGCAGAGGGGTCCTCCTTCACACCGGGCCGACGGCCTCCAGGACGGCGAGGACGTCCCGCGTGGCCGCGACGTCGTGCACGCGGAGCACGGAGGCTCCTCGCTGGACCGCGACGAGCGCCGCGGCCAGCGATCCGGGCAGCCGGTCCGGCACGGTCCGTCCGGTCAGCTGCCCGAGCATGGACTTGCGGGACAGCCCCACCATGACGGGGACCCCCAGGCCGGTGAACGCGTCGAGCGACGCCAGCAGCGCGACGTTGTGCGACAGCGTCTTGCCGAACCCGAACCCCGGGTCGACCACCACGTGCTCGGGGCGGACGCCGGCGTCGAGGCAGGCACCGATGCGCTCGGCGAGGAAGGTGCGGACGTCGATGACGACGTCCCGGTAGCGCGGGTCCTCCTGCATGGTCTCCGGCGAGCGCTGCATGTGCGTGAGGCACACCGGTACGCCGAGCTGCGCGGCGGCCTCCAGGGCGCCCGGCCGCTGCAGCGCCCGCACGTCGTTGACCATGCTCGCGCCGGCGGCCACCGCGGCTCTCATGACCTCGGGACAGGAGGTGTCCACGGAGAGCGGCACGGGGACCAACCGGCCCAGGGCCTCGACCACCGGGACGACGCGGTCGAGCTCCTCGGCGACGGTCGGCGGGCGCGAGCCGGGGCGGGTGGACTCCCCGCCGATGTCGATGAGGTCGGCCCCTTCGGCAGCCAGGGTGCGCCCGTGCTCCACGGCTCGGTCGAGGCTGTCGAAGCGCCCGCCGTCGGAGAAGGAGTCGGGGGTCACGTTCAGGATGCCGCAGACCAGGGGCCGCCTCGCCGCGAGGGCCCCGGTCAGGGGGTGCGTCGAGGTGCCGGTCTCCGCGGGCAGGTCGAACACGACGTCCGCCACGGCCGTACCGCTCATGAGGTGCTCCGATCTGTGTGGTCCGGGAGGCGGGGCGGCGGGGACACGGCCGCCCCGCCGGCCCCTCTCGGGCCGGCCCCCCTGCAGGGTCCCGCCGCGAGCCTGCGAGGGGTGGGGGGTCCTTGCTCAGCCGCGCGCGGACGCGACCGTGTGCCGTAGGAGGAGTGCGGTGGTGACCGGGCCGACCCCGCCGGGCACCGGGGTCAGTCCGGCGACCCGTCCGCTGACAGAGCCGGCGTCGACGTCCCCGACCAGGCCGCCGTCGGGCGTCGGGTTGGTCCCGACGTCGATGACGACCGCGTCCTCGGTGACGTGCTCGGCCGTGATGAGCTGCGCTCGCCCGACGGCCGCGACGAGCACGTCCGCGGACCGCGTGACCTCGGCCAGGTCCTTGGTGCGGCTGTGACAGACGGTCACGGTGGCGTCCCGCTGCAGCAGCAGGTGCGCCGCCGGCTTGCCGACCACGGTGGAGCGGCCGACCACGACGGCGTGCGCACCGGACAGGGGGATGCCGTGGTGGTCCAGGAGCGCGAGGACCGCCTGGGCCGTTGCCGGCGGGAAAGCGGGCAGGCCCGCGGCCAGCCGTCCCAGGCTGAGCGGGTTGGCGCCGTCGACGTCCTTGGCCGGGTCGATCGACGCGGCGAGGTCCTCGAAGACCGCGTCGGCCGGGAGCGGGGTCTGCAGGATGATGCCGTGCACCTCGGGATCTGCGCTCAGCGCGGCCAGCTCGGCGCGGATCCGGTCCGGTGCCGCCGTCTCCCCGACGTCGACGACCGAGCAGGCGATGCCGGTCTTCTCGGCGGCCCGGGCGATGGAGCGGACGTACCAGGCGCTGGACTCGTCCGCCGTCGCGACGACCACGGCCAACCGGGGCCGTGTCCCGGCGGCGGCCAGGTCCGCGGCCGCGGCGGCGACCTCGGCGCGGATGCCGGCGGCCAGCTCGGTCCCGCTCAACGTCGCGGTCATCGGACCAGCCCGTCCCGGACGGCGGCGGTGACCTTCTCCGCGCGCAGGACCAGGTCGTCGACGGTGTCGACGACCGCCGCGAGCTCTCCCCAGGTCGCCGGGTCCTTGATGCCGCCGAGGTTGACCTCCACGTTGACCCGCGCCGTCGTGGCCGCGGCCCGGGCTGCCTCCGCGGCGGCGGCGACGTCGCTGATCACGTTGCGGTTTCCGATCGGCAGCAGCTGCTCGGCCAGGCCCAGCACCTGGTCGGCGACGCGGACGACGATGGCCGGCACGTTCGCCGCGGCGACCAGGGCCCTCGCGATGGCCTCGGACCGGGCTGCGGCCTCGTCCGGCGTCCCCTTCGGGAGCCGGTAGGCCTCGGTGACCGCGGTGAAGGCCGCGGCGTCCTCCTCGGCCAGGCCCACGGCGTTCTGGCGCAGCCGATCGGCTGTGGCCGTGAGGGTGGCGATCTCCTCGGCGTGCTCGGCGTACTTCGCCGAGTCGCTGTAGCGGGCGACCATCGCCACCAGGGCGGCGGCCTGGGCCGCGTGCAGCGCAGCAGTGGCCCCTCCTCCCGGGGCGGGCACCCTGGCGGCGAGCTGCTCCAGGAACGTCTCGATGGTGTCGGTGCGCATGAGCGGGGTCCTCCAGGATGGGGGCACGGCCGCGGGCCGGCGGGTGGCCCCGGGAGTGGTCGGGGTCGCCCGCCGATCCGGCGGGATGGGTGGGTGGGTGCGGGCTAGCCGCGGAGCCGGGTCATCTCCGGGTCGACGAGCGGCTCGGCGGCGACGGTGGCGTTGATGCGCGCACCGAAGTACTCGATCTCGACCCTCGTCCCGACGGTCGCCGAGGCCGGCAACCAGGCGTAGGCGATGGGCCGGCCGACGGTGTGCCCGAAGGCCGCGCTGGTCACGTAGCCGGCCGGGCGGCCGTCGACGAGGACCGGCTCGTGGCCGAGGACGACGCTGCGGCCGTCGTCGATCGTCAGGCAGGACAGCCGGCGGCTGACCGTGTCGTCGCCGATCCCGGCGAGGGCCTGCCGCCCCACGAAGTCGGCCTCTTTCCGGGTGCGGACGGCGAACCCGAGACCGGCCTCGTAGGGGTTGTGCTCGGTGGTCATGTCGTGGCCCCAGGCGCGGTACCCCTTCTCGAGCCGCAGGCTGGTGAAGGCCGCACGGCCCGCGGCGATCACGCCGAGGTCCTGGCCGGCGCGCCACAGCACGTCCCAGAGCCGCTGACCGTTGTCAGCACTGGTGTAGATCTCCCAGCCCAGCTCGCCGACGTAGGACAGCCGCATCGCCGTGACCGGCACTCCTCCGATCCGGGCCCGCTTGGCGCGGAAGTACTTGAGCCCGTCGTTGGAGAAGTCGTCGGCGCTGAGCCGCTGCACGAGGTCGCGGGCCCGGGGGCCCCACAGGCCGATGCAGCAGGTGCCGCCGGTGGTGTCCCGGATCTGCACGCTGCCGTCGCCCGGCGCCTCGCGCAGGAGGTGGTCGAGGTCCAGGGGGCCGTTGGCGCCGACCTGGAACAGCTGCTCCCCCAGCCGGGCGACGGTGAGGTCGCTGCGGATGCCACCGGCCTCGTCGAGGGCCAGCGCGTAGGTCACCGACCCGACGGACTTGTCCATCTCCCCGGTCGTCAGCCGCTGCAGGAGGTCGAGGGCGCCGGGGCCGCTGACCTCCAGCCGCTTGAGCGGGGTCATGTCGTACATGGCGACGGCGGTGCGGGTCTTCCACGCCTCGGCGGCCGCGATCGGCGAGTGGAACTGCGCGCTCCACGAGTCCCGCGACGGCGGGATCCACTCCGTGGGGAGCTCCTTCACCAGTTCGGCGTTGGCCTCGTACCAGTGCGGCCGCTCCCAGCCGGCGGCCTCGAGGAAGACCGCGCCGAGCTCGCGCTGCCGGGCGTGGAAGGGGCTGACCCGCAGGTTCCGCGGGGACAGCCGCGGCTGCAGCGGGTGCAGCACGTCGTAGATCTCCACGAAGTTCTGCTGCGACGTCTCGCTCACGTACTCCGGCGCGAGCTGGACGTCCTCGAAGCGGTGCACGTCGCAGCCGTGCAGGTCGATCTCGCTGCGCCCGTCGACGAGCAGCTGGGCCACGGCCCGGGCCACCCCGGCCGAGTGGGTCACCCAGACCGCTTCGGCGATCCAGAACCCTGCCACGTCGCGCGACTCCCCGACCAGCGGGCCGCCGTCCGGCGTGAACGAGAAGACACCGTTGAAGCCGTCGTCGATCTTCGAGGAGCGCAGCGAGGGCAGCAGCAGCCGGCTCTGCTCCCAGGCCGGGGCGAAGTCCTCCTCGGTGAAGGGCAGCATCGAGGGCATCGACGACTCCCGCACGCCGTCCCCCTGGGGCAGCTCGCGCAGGTCGACGGGCATCGGCCGGTGGGCGTAGGACCCGATCCCGAGGCGGTCGACGCGCTCCCGGTAGTAGAGGTCCTGGTCCTGGTGGCGCAGGATCGGCAGGCTCGCCTCGGTGAGCTCGTCGTTGCGGCCGACCAGGTCCGGTACCTGGCCGGTCCAGACGAACTGGTGGGCCAGGGGCAGCAGCGGCACGTCCATCCCGACCATCGCGCCGAGCTCCTGCCCCCAGAAGCCGGCGCAGGAGACCACCACGTCGGCGGGGATGACGCCGTCCGGGGTCCGGACGCCGGTCACCCGGCCGCCCGCCTGCTCGATGCCGGTCACCCGGGTCGAGCCCTGGAAGCGGGCACCCCGCGCCTCGGCGCGGCGGGCCAGCGCGACGACCGCCCGCGACGCCTTGGCCAGGCCGTCGCTGGGGATGTGCAGGCCACCGAGGATGCGGTCGCGGTCGACCAGCGGGTGCAGCCGCACGCACTCGTCCACGTCGACCACCTGCGACTCGACGCCCCAGGAGGTGGCCCAGCCCTGCTTGCGGTGCAGGTCGGCGAGCCGCTCCGGCGTGGTGGCGACCTCCAGGCCGCCGACCTGGTTGAAGCACCAGGCGCCGTCGACGTCGATGCTCTTGAGCTTCTCCACGGTGTAGCTGGCGAACGCCGTCATGGTCTTGGAGGCGTTGGTCTGGAAGACCAGGCCCGGGGCGTGCGAGGTGGAGCCGCCGGTGAGCGGCAGCGGGCCCTGGTCGACCACGGTGACCCGGTCCCAGCCGCGGGCGGTCAGCTCGTCGGCCAGGTTGGCGCCGACGATCCCCGCTCCGATGATGACCACACGAGGGGTGGTGGACATTGCTCTCGCTCCTGACGTGCCGGTGGATCCGGGGACTGCCGACGAGGGTCGGTCAGCTGTCGTGGGTGGTGGTGAACTCGAGGGCCGCGTCGAGCAGCCAGTCGGCGAGGTAGCCGGCGAAGGACGACCGGACCAGGACGACGAAGTCGTCGGCGGTGTCGGACAGGGCCAGCAGCACGACGCCGGCCTGGCCGAGCATCGTCTGCGCACTGCTGCCGGGGACGAACACCCGTGGGTGCAGGTCGATCGAGCAACCCTTGGCGAGGACGTCGCGCGCCCGCGCACCGGTCAGCCGGAGGCCGATCCGCTGGGAGGAGACGTCCGCCGCGGACCCGCCCAGCGGGAGGACGGCGTCCCGGACCCGGACCTCCAGGTCCCCCGGCGTCTCCGTGGTGCTGCTGAGCAGCCACTCGTCGGGGCCGAGCCAGACGGCCCGCCCCGTGCCGGCCGGCACCCAGGTGTTGGGCGCCGTCGGCAGGTCGACGCCCAACGCCGCCGACGCCTCGGCGCCGACGGTGCCGAGCCGGACGTCGACCATCGCGACGTACGGCTCGACGGTGATGCCGACGGTGTCGGGCAGCCGCTCGAAGGCGGTGCGCCACCCCTCGACCGGGTGGGTGCGGGTCAGCAGGTCAGCCATCGCGGCGGGCTCCTTCGGGGTCGACCAGCACCGAGCCGGTCACCTCGACCGGGACGAGGGTGCCGTTGACGGGCACGTGGACGGTGTCGCCGACGCGCTCCCGGCCGCCCTTG
>NZ_JBJGYN010000094.1:0-6509 GCF_054050015.1 Geodermatophilus sp. SYSU D01176
GTGTGCCGCACAGCGGCACACCGGGGTGGACACGAGTCGACAGAGGACACCTGCGCGTCGCTTCTGGAGTGCTGTCATGGCTCGGAACGCCCGTCCCGGATCCCCCGAGATCGATCCTGACGACGCTCGAGCAGGCATCCCGCGCTGCCCGGAGACGGTCGTGGACCGCCACCCCGGCACGGGTGCGTCATCGACGCCTCAACCGCTGACCGCGGCGAGTGCCTCGATCGCCATGATCGCCTGCGGTCCGGCGTTCCGGGTGTTCATCACGACCGCGACCGCCGCTCCGCTGGCCCGGTCGAAGCCGATGAACGCCGAGTGCGCGGCCCCGATGCCCAGGTGGCCGTCGACGGTCAGCTGTCCGGTGGCGTACCTCTCGAGGCCGAGGCCGTACTCGTGGACGACGCCGAACTGCGAGAGGTCCTCGGCCGGGATGAACGTGCCCATCTCGGCCCGGCTGCGCTCGGACAGCAGCCGGCCGTCGCGGAGCGCCTCGGTGAACACGAGCAGGTCGGACGCCGTCGACTCGAGCCCTCCGGCGGCGCCCCCGACGGAGGGGTGCCAGCGGTCGGTGTAGTCGACGAACCGCTCCTCCTCGACGCCGTAGCCCGGCGTTCCCCGGAGCTCGCCCAGCTGCGTGTCCCGCAGACCCAGGGGCTCGACGATCCGCTCGTGCACCTCGTCGGTCCAGGAGTTGCCGGTCACCTGCTCGACGATCTCGCCGAGCACCACGTAGTTGGTGTTGGCGTACGCGTGCGGGCCACCCGGCTCTCCCGTCCGCCCGGCCGCCTCGGCGACGGCGACCAGTTCCGCCCGTGTCCACGCGCGGCGGGCATCGGTCAGCACCGCCGGCTGGTCGGTGTACTCGCCGAGCCCACTCGTGTGCTGGAGGAGGTGGCGGGGGGTGATCCGGTCGGCTCCGGCCAGGTCGGGCAGGAATCCCTCGATCCCTGAGTCGAGGTCGAGGCGGCCGTCCTCGGCGAGCTGCAGCACGACGACGGCGACGAACGTCTTCGTGACACTGCCGATGCCCCACGGGATGTCCGGATCGACGTCCCCGCCGGCGGCGTCCAGCGACCGCGTGCCCGACGTCGCCGTGACGGTGGTCCCGTCCGCCTGACGCACGGCGAGGGCGGCGCCGACGAACTCCTGATCGGCGTGGTGGGCCTCGAGGATGCCGGCGATCGCCTGCTCGAGGTCGGCGCCGGCAGCCGGTGGTGCGGTCGCCACGCCCCGGTCGGGAGCGGTGGCGGCGGCGACCTCGTCGGCTCCGCCGCACGCCGCGGTGACGGTCAGCGCGGCGAGCAGTCCGGTCGCTGCCACGGTCCGCCGGAGGCGCCGGCCGCGGGCTGCGGTGGCGGCCCTCGACGCCGGGACGGGAGGGAGGTGTCCGCGGTCGGGGAGCGCGGTCGGGACGGAGGTCATGACTGTTCCTCTCCGGACGAGGTGGGGGCATCGGGGCCACCGCGGCGCTGCGGTGTCCCAGCCTGCGGCCGCCGCCGCAACCGCCACGAGCCCCGCGCGGGGCGGATGCGGTCCCGCACGAGTGGTCCGCGGCGCCCGCCCGGCGCCCGGACGGGGGACCGCGCCTCCCTCGCGCGAGGGAGGCGGAACGGCCCGCGCGGGGCTCCCCGCGGCTCCTGCCCGGCGGGACGATGGGAGGTGTCGCCGTCCCTCCTCGCCCGGCTCCCGACCGTGGCCGTGAGCCGCACCGATGCGGCGCTCACCGGTGCGCTGGCGGCCGCCACGGTCGCGGTCGCCCTCACGATGCCGGCCGCCCCGCCCTACCGGCCGGTGGACGCCGCGGCCGTCGCGCTGGCCGTGGCCGGACCGCTGGCGCTCCTGTGGCGGTCGGCCGCCCCGCTGGCGTCCCTCGTGGCGGCCGACCTGGTGCTGGTCGTCAACGCGGCCGCCGGCTACGCGATCGGCTTCCTGCCCTGGCCGGCGTGGATCGCCCTGTTCACCTGCTTCGCCGCCGGCCGGCGCCGGCTGCGGGTGGCGGCGGTCGCGGTCGCCGTCCTGGCCACCGCCGGGTACGTGGCCCTGGACCGCGTCGACTCGGTCGACGCGCTGCCCGAGATCGGGATGACGTCGCTGGTCGCGGTGGTGGCCGGCGAGCTCAGCCACCGGCGGGCCCGCGGGGCGGCGGCCGAGGCCCGACGGGCGGCGGAGAGCCGGGCGCAGGCACTGGCCGCGGAGCGGCTGCTGCTGCAGGAGCGGGGCCGGCTGGCCCGGGAGCTGCACGACTCGCTGGGGCACGCCGTGAACGTCATGGTCATGCAGGCCGGGGTGGGCCGGCGGGTGTTCGCCGACAACCCGGCCTTCGCCCGCGAGGCGCTGGAGTCGGTGGAGACCGTCGGGCGCACCGCGCTCGACGAGCTGGACCGGCTGCTGCGGGTGCTGCAGCCCGACGAGCGCAAGGCCCGGGCCGGGCCGTTCGCGCCGACGGTCGCCGACCTCGAGGAGCTGGCCGAGCGGATCCGGGCCACCGGGCGCCCGGTGGAGCTGCGCACCGACGGCGTGCGGCTCTCCGCCGGCGCCGCGCGGGCGCTGTACCGGATCCTGCAGGAGGCACTCACCAACGCCGTCCGGCACACCCCGTCGGGTCGGATCCGCGTCGAGGTCTCGCAGGTGGCCGACCGGGTGCTGCTCGACGTCACGAACGAGGGCCGCGACCTGGCGGAGCCGGTGCCGGGCCGCGGGCTGGTCAACATGTGGGAACGGGCCCGCCTCGAGGGCGGCGAGCTGGAGGCCGGCCCGGTCGAGGGCGGGTTCCGCGTGCGCGCGGTGCTGCCGGCCGGGGCGGCGGTGCCGGCGTGATCCGGGTCCTGCTCGCCGACGACGACCGGCTGGTGCGCAGCGGCCTGCGGGTGCTGCTCGACGCCGAGGAGGACATCACCGTGGTCGGCGAGGCCGCGGACGGCCGCGAGGCGGTGGCCCGTGCACGGGAGCTGCTGCCCGACGTCGTCCTCATGGACGTCCGGATGCCCCGGGTGGACGGGGTGGCCGCCACCCGGGAGATCGTGTCCTGGCCGCGGCGCCCGCGGGTCCTCGTGCTGACCACCTTCGACCTGGACGAGGTGGTCGACGACGCGCTGGACGCGGGGGCGGACGGCTTCCTGCTCAAGCGCGCCACCCCGGAGCAGTTGATCGACGGCATCCGCACGGTCCACGCCGGCGACGCGCTCGTCGCTCCCTCGGTGACCCGACGGCTGCTGGCCGTCCACGCCGCCCGTCGGCTCCCCGACCGCCAGCGGCTGCACGCGGCCGCCGCGCTCACCGAGCGGGAGGCGGAGGTGCTGCGTGCGCTGGCCGAAGGG
The DNA here is from genome assembly GCF_054050015.1 of Geodermatophilus sp. SYSU D01176. Lineage (NCBI taxonomy): Bacteria > Bacillati > Actinomycetota > Actinomycetes > Geodermatophilales > Geodermatophilaceae > Geodermatophilus > Geodermatophilus sp. SYSU D01176. The sequence continues at coordinate 3,321 of NZ_JBJGYN010000094.1, forward strand.
CTGTCGAACGCCGAGATCGCCGTCCGGGTGTGGCTCTCGCCGGAGACTGTGAAGACCCACGTGAAGGCGATCCTCGGCAAGCTCGGCGTGCGGGACCGCACCCAGGCGGTGGTGTGGGCCTACCGGACCGGCTTCATCGGGCCGGGACAGGAGTAGCGGGACCCGGTCAGCTGCGGATGAGCAGTTCGCCGCCGTCCACCCGGAAGTCGCGGTGCAGCTCCCGGAGCACCGCCAGGCCCTCGTCGTCGGCGGCACCCACCCCGCGGAGGTCGACCACCACGCGGGAGTGGCCCGCGCCGCGGAGCTGGTCGGCCGTGCCGCGCACCAGGTCCGCGCCGAGCGAGGTGAGGTGGCCGCTCACCGTGATGAGGCCCGCCCGCCGGTCGACCACCTCCCTCAGGGTCCCGGTCACGCCACCGCCAGCGCGGGTTCGCAGCCGAGGACCCGCCACAGGCCGGTGCGGTGCAGCAGCTCCTCGGTGCGGCGGTCGGCGCCGCGCAGCACCACCGCGCCGCCGCGGGCCCGGCAGATGCGGTGGGCCCACAGCAGGACGGCGACGACGGCGTCCGGCAGGCACCGCACCCCCGAGACGTCGACCACCAGCGAGCCGGCCCCGGCGTGCAGCGTGCCGAGCAGCAGCCAGCGGACGTCGGCCAGGCCGTCGGCGAGCAGCCTGTCGTCGAGGTGGACCGTCACCTCGTGCGCCCGGGGCAGCGCGGGGGCCATCGTCACAAGCGTCCTCCTCGTGGTCACTGATCGCTATCCTGCGCGCACGGTCTGACAGTTCCCTGGGTCCGACGTGGGAGTTCGCCGCCGCGTGGCGTCACCCACGCGGGGGAGGCCTGCTGCAGCCGCACCGTCCGGACGACGATGGAGGGGCATGCGCTTCCCCGACTCCCTGCGTGCACGGGAGCCACGCGCCGCGGCGCACTCGATCGTCCTGATCATGGGTGTCTCGACCGTCGTCCTCGCGCTGCTGACGACCTTCGGCCCCAACTCGGTCAGCAGCGCGACGAGGGCCGCCTCGTGGGCCGGGGTCGCCGCGCTGGTCACGACGATCGCGGTGTGCGTCCTGGTCCCGGCCGAGCGGCTGGACCGCGCCGGCGTCTTCCCCCTGATCGGCCTGTGCGGCGTGCTGATGACCTGCGTGCTCAACGTGCTGACCGACGACCCGTCCGCCGGGGCGCAGGCGTTCCTCGCCTTCCCGGTGCTCTGGGCGGCGTCGCACCTGCGCTGGGCCGCCGTCGCCCTGGTGACGGCGGCGGCTGTGGTGGGCGACGGGATCACCCAGCTGGTGCTCCAGCCCCTGGAGCCGGCGATGCACGACCTGGTCGTCGTCGGCAGCGTGCTGGTGGTGGCGGCGGTGATCCTGGTCCGGACCGCCGCGACGCAGGACCGCCTGGTCGCCGCGCTGCAGCGGCAGGCCGACGTCGACCCGCTCACCGGCCTGGTCACCCGGCGGGTGCTGGACGACGCGCTCACCGGCGCCCTCGAGCGGGATCCGACCGGCGACGGGACGGCGCTGGTGCTGCTGGACATCGACTCGTTCAAGCAGATCAACGACGCGCACGGCCACCCCGTGGGGGACGACGCGCTGGTGCACCTCTCCGGCCTGGTCCGGCGGCAGGTGCGGGCCGGGGACGCCGTGGTCGGCCGGCTCGGCGGTGACGAGCTCGCGCTGCTGCTGCCCGGCTGCGCCGCCGGCACCGCGGCCCGGCGCGCGCGGGAGCTGCTCGAGGCGGTGCGCGCCTCCCCGTTGCCGCGCACCGACGGCGGCCCGCTGCCGCTGTCGGTCAGCGTCGGCGTCGCGCACGCGCCGCTGCACGCCGCCTCCGTGCGGGAGCTCTACGCCGCCGCCGACGCGGCGCTCTACCGGGCCAAGCGGTCCGGGCGGGACCGCGTCGAGGTCGCCGTCAGCCCCGGCTCCCGGCCAGCCGACGGGCTGCCGCGGCAACGGTCCGCCCCGTGAGCCGCCCGTCGGACAGGCCGAGGGCCACCACGTCGTCGAAGACCCGCTGATCCGCGCCGGCCGCGCGGACGGCGGCGTCCATCAGCCGCGGCCAGCGGGAGAGCTCGGAGGCCACCCGGCTGGACCGCAGGTGCGCGCCGAGCCGCCGCCGCAGCGCGTCGCGGTAGCGGGCACCCGCGCCGGACCCCGCCGGCCACGCCGCGCCGGCCAGCGCCCCGGACAGGACGGCGTAGAAGATGCCCTCCCCGGTCAGCGGGTTGACCAGCGACGCGGCGTCGCCGGCGAGCAGCACCCGGCCGTCGGGCAGCCGCGGCCGGCCCGTGGACAGCGGCAGCCGGTGCGCCCGCAGGCCCTCCGGCGCCACGCCCGGCAGCAGCCGGTGCAGCCCCTCGACCAGCGCCGCCCGGGTCGCCCCGCCGGACACGAGTTCCCCGTAGCCGACGTTGGCCCGCCCGTCGCCGAGCGGGAAGGACCAGGCGTAGGCCGGCCAGCGCCGCTCGGTGGTCACCAGCACCTGGGTGCCGCCCTGGCCGGGTAGCGCGGGCGCGTAGCCGCGGATCGCCACGGCCAGCCGGTCGGCGCGGTTGGACCCCAGCCCGAGGGCCCGGCGGACGACGGACTCCGCGCCGTCCGCCCCGACCAGGACGCCCGCCCGCAGGGTGCCGTCGACGGTCACGCCGTCCGCGTCGGCCACCACGGTACGCACCGTGGACCGGCGGAACTCCGCCCCGGCCGCCCGCGCCGCGTCCAGCAGCCGGGCGTCGAGCACCTCCCGGGGGACGACGGACGACGGGCGGTGGGTGTCGCGCTCGACCCGCGCCCCGCCCGGCGAGCGCAGCGAGAGCCGGGGGACCGGCGGGTACCCGGCGACCAGCGCGGCGGCGTCCACGCCGAGGCCGGTCAGGACGTCGAGCGCCTCCGGGGCCACGCCGTCGCCGCACACCTTGTCGCGGGGGAAGTCGGCGCGGTCGAGCACGAGCACCGAGGCGCCCGTGCGCCGGGCGGCCAGCGCCGCCGCCGAGCCGGCCGGGCCGCCCCCGACCACGACGACGTCCCAGCGCTCCACCGGCCCGACGCTAGGCGGTGCCGACCCGGGGGGGGGGGGGGGGGGGGGGGGGGGGGGGGGGGGGGGGGGGGGGGGGGGGGGGGGGGGGGGGGGGGGGGGGGGGGGGGGGGGGGGGGGGGGGCGGGGGGGGGGGGGGGGGGGGGGGGCGGGGCGG
>NZ_JBJGYN010000095.1:0-5946 GCF_054050015.1 Geodermatophilus sp. SYSU D01176
CCCACCTTGCTGAAAGCGTAAGAGTTAGTGGGGATTGGGCGAAACGTGCCGGTGGCGGGTGCCGGGGCGGCGGCCCCCCCCCCCGGACCGGGGATCGGTCAGTCCGCGACCAGCTCGCGGCCTCCGCCGGCACCCTCCGGCAGGAGGTTCCAGTCGAAGATCGACAACGGGATGCTGAGCGAGACCGCGCTGTTGGGGATGTCCACCACGCCGCCGATCCGGCCGTCGACCGGTGCCGCCCCGAGGAACAGGTACGCCTGCTCGAAGGTCCAGTCCATCGCCGGCATCAGGTAGTTGATGGCGTTGATGCAGGCCCGGCGGTAGGCGACCGTGGCGTTCATGTAGTAGTTCCGGCCGTCCTCCACGCTGATGCCCTCGAAGGTCAGGTACTCCGAGTAGCCGGGGCCGACGCGGCCGGGCTTGAAGAACGGCATGTCGGTCTTGTACCGCTCCATCCCGCCCTTGATGACGTCGAAGTGCAGGTCGATGAAGCCGGGCATCTCGATGGCGCCGCAGAAGGTGATCTCCCCGTCGCCCTGCGCGAAGTGGAGGTCGCCGATGGAGAACAGCCCGCCGGGGACGAAGACCGGCATGTAGACCCGGCTGCCGACCCCCAGGTCCTTGATGTCGACGTTCCCCCCGTGCTCCCGAGGCGGGATGGTGCGGCAGGCGTCGGCGGCGGCCCGGTCGAGGTCCGCGCCGCTCAGCCGGCCGAGGAGGGCGTCCTTCCGCAGTGGCGGCAGCGCCAGTGCGGGGACCTGGGGTGCGCCGGGGGTCTCCCCGCCGTGTGCGGGGATGTCCCCGGTCACTCGGTCGGGGTTCAGGTCGATGAGGGCCTGTTCCCGGCGGTTCCACTCGGCGAGCAGGTCGGCGGAGGGCGCGCAGCCGAAGAGCCCGGGGTGGGAGTTGCCGATGAAGCGCACACCGGGGACGTGCCGGCTGGTGGTCCAGATGCCGTCGAGGTCCCAGATGGCCTTGGACGCTCCCGGTGAGTAGTCGGTGAGGAACCCGCCGCCGTTCTCCTTGGCGAAGATGCCGGTGTAGCCCCACGGCTGGACGTCGAACGGTCCGATGTCGACGATGTCGACCACCAGCAGGTCCCCCGGCTCCAGGCCCTCGATCGCGAACGGGCCGCTGAGGACGTGGCAGGGGTCGATGTTCATGGTGCGGATGTCCTCGGCGTCATCGGTGTTGCGGACCTGGTCGTCGGTCCAGTCCTTGCACTCGATCCGGTAGGTGGCGCCCGGGCGGACGGTGTTCGCCGGTGGGATGTCGGGATGCCAGCGGTTGTGGCCGGGTACCGCCTGCTCGGCCATCGGGACGCTCAGGTCGCGGTTGATCTCGAAGATGACCTCGGGCACGGGAACTCCTCGGGTGGGTGCGGGAAAGGGAGCACGGCGACGGGCGCGCCCGTGCGCCGGATGGTGCGGAGGTGGTCCAGCCGGCCTCGGGAGGACCACCCGGGTGCCGGGGGCACACGCGGCGCCCCGGCACCCCGGTCGGTCAGGAGGTGGAGCGGGGCACGCCCATCCCGGGGTCGATCCGGGTCGGCCCCGACGCCGAGGGGGTGACGTCGACGTCGAAGATCGCGGTCGGGATGTAGACGGTGGAGCAGGAGTTGGGGATGTCGACCACCCCGGACAGCCGGCCCTCGATCGGGGCGGCCCCGAGGATCATGTAGGCCTGCTCCGGCGTGTAGCCGAACGTGGTCAGGTAGTCGATGGCGTGCAGGCAGGCCCGCTGGTACGACAGGTGCGAGTCCAGGTAGCGCTGCTCGTCGTCCAGGGTCACCGAAGTCCCGGAGAAGGCCAGCCACCGCTCGTACCGGGGGTCAACGTTGCCCGGCATGAAGATGGCGTTCTCGCCCACCCCGTAGGCCTCCATGCCGCCCTTGATGAGGTCGACGTGCAGGTCGATGAACCCGCCCATCTCGATGGCGCCGCAGAAGGTGATCTCCCCGTCGCCCTGGGAGAAGTGCAGGTCGCCCATCGACAGCTTCGCGTCCGGGACGAAGACCGGGTAGAAGACCCGGGTCCCCCTCGTGAAGTTCTTGATGTCCTGGTTGCCGCCGTTCTCCCGCGGCGGTGCGGTCCGGGCGGCCTCCGCGGCGACCCGGTCGAACTCCGCACCCTCCAACCGGCCGAGGATCGCCTCGTCGGGCAGCGGGGGGAGCGCCAGGGGCGGCACCCGGTCGGGATCGGTGGCGATCAGCGCGCCCTCCCGCCGGTTCCACCGGGCCAGCAGGTCCGCCGACGGGGCCGTCCCCATCAGGCCGGGGTGGGTGATGCCGGTGAAGGACACCCCGGGGATGTGCCGGGACGTCGCCCGCTGCCCGGAGAAGTCCCAGATCACCTTGTACGCGTCAGGGAACTGGTCGGTGAGGAAGCCCCCGCCGTTGCGCTTGGCGAAGATGCCGGTGTAGCCCCAGCCCTGGCCGGCCAGCGGACCGGAGTCCTCCTGGGGGATGGGCCCGAGGTCGAGGATGTCGACGATCAGGAGGTCCCCCGGCTCCGCTCCCTCGACCGCGATGGGCCCGCTGAGCCGGTGCACCGTCGGCAGCGGTGCGTCACGGACGTCGTCGGCCGAGTCGTCGTTGTGGATCGCCCCGTCGAACCACTCGCGGCAGTGCACCCGGAAGGTCTGCCCGGGGCGGACGCTGACCTCGGCCGGGATGTCGGGGTGCCACCTGTTGTGGCCCACGTACTTCTGCTCGGTGAACGGTTTGGTGGAGTCGAGCGGGAACACGACGTCCGGCATGGCCGGCCTCCTGGTCTGGGTGGTCCGAGCGGCGACGAGCGGGTCGAGGGGCAGGCATCACCGCCTGCGGTCCGTCGGGACGTCGGTCGTCCGCGGCGTCGCGGTACCGGCAGTGGTGACCTGCTGGGGCGACTCGCCCTCGCGCAGTTCCGGCGCGGGCGCCGTCGCCGGAGTCGCCCGCGGTTGCCGCAGCGGGCCGTAGAGGCCGAGCGACAGCACGCAGAGGACGGCGAGCACGATCGCCGCCGTCCTCGTGTTGGGTGCCCACACGCCGACGAGCAGCATGAAGGCGGGGACGGCGCAGGTGAGGACGCCGGCGATGACGGCGACGGCCCCGGTGAAGCGGGTCAGCTCCTCCCGCTTCAGCCCCAGCACCAGGAAGAACAACCCCCACAGCACCGCCCAGTACAGCCAGATGACCCCGAAAGCGGGGTCGCCGAGGCGGCCGAAGTTGAGGCCCGCGTACACGAGGGCGCACGCCGCGACGAACGCGGAGAACCAGCCGAGCCCGGTGCCGTCCAGGCCGGCCAGGAGGTTGAACCCCACGTACAGGTAGGTGAAGCCGAAGAGGTAGAGGCCGGAGGCGGCGAGGATCGTGTCCGGATCCCCGCCGGAGGTGACGATCAGGTAGGTCGGCGTGACCACCTGCAACCCGCCGACGAAGAAGTTCAGCGGTGCGGCCGCCCGGGCGTCGACCCGCCCGAGCAGCATCAGACCGTTGACGACCAGGACCGCTCCGACGTACAGCAATCCAACGCTGCCCATGTCGCTCCCCTCCTCGTGGGATCGATCAGGCGTCCTCTCGGGATCCGGGGTGGCCCGTGTCGGGAGCGGCGGCCGTCAGGGACGCGGCAGTCGCCGCAGGGCCGGGTTGCGCGCCACTGCCGCCGCCGCCCCACCCGGCGGGGGCGGCGGAGCGGACACGACGTCCGGTTCGTCGCGGGTCCGTTCGGTGCGGTCGATGAGCGCCCGCCGGGCCGGGGACCCGAGCGACAGTCGCGGCGCGGTGAAGACCCGGATCGCCGGCAGGTCGCACGCCGGGCACGGGACCGTTGCGGCGGCCGTGCCCATGGCGCGGGTGACCTCGGTGAGGCCGTGCTGGGTGCAGCGGTAGACGTAGACGGCCACCTCGGCACCTCCAGGCCGCTCCTGACCCGAGCTCTCCCGGGGAGCCCGGGAGGACGGGCACGCTCCACCGGGTGCATCCGGGGGTCAAGCCCCTGCCGAGCCCCCGGTCACATCCCCCGCCCCGCACACGCGCTCCCCGGCGCGCCGTGACCCCGTGGGGAGAGGGGTGGGCATCCCGTGTCGGATGCCGAGGAGGTGGCCGGGTCTCGAGCCGGAGGTGGTGGACTGCAGGGGTGACCCGACTCGTCCCGTCCGGTTTCGTCCGGACCCACACCCAGGTGCGGCGGCCCTCCTCGGTGCCGGAGGTCCGGCTGCACGTGGCCGACGACGTCGTCGCGCTGTGGGAGGCGATGGAGGCCGCGGACGGCGGCGCGGGGGAGACCCCGCCGTTCTGGGCGGCCGCCTGGCCCGGCGGGCAGGCGCTGGCCCGGTACGTCCTCGACACCCCGTCGGTGGTGGCCGGGCGGGCCGTCCTCGACCTGGGGTCCGGCAGCGGGCTGGTCGCGCTCGCCGCCCGCCTGGCCGGCGCCCGGTCGGTGCTGGCCAGCGACGTCGACCCGTTCAGCCGGACGGCGGTCGGGGTCAACGCCGGCCTCAACGGGATCGGCGGGATCGGCGTCACCGGCGACGTCCTCGGCCGGGAGCCGACCGGCGTGGAGGTGATCCTGGCCGGCGACGTCTGCTACGACCGGGAGATGACCGAGCGGGTGCTGCCCTTCCTCGACCGGGCCCGCGCCCGCGGCTGCGAGGTGTACGTCGGCGACCCCGGCCGCCCCTACCTGCCGCACGACCGGCTCGAGGCCGTCGCGGTCTACGAGATCCCGGAGACCGAGGGCCCGGGGCTGCGGCGGACGACGGTCTGGCGGCTGCCCTGAGCGTGCACGTGGGGACGTCGGGCTGGAGCTACGACCACTGGGACGGCGTCCTCTACCCGCCCGGCACGCCCCCGCGCGACCGGCTGGCCCACTACGTCCGGCGCTTCGGGACCGTCGAGCTCAACGCGAGCTTCTACCGCTGGCCGCGCACGGCGACCTTCGCCTCCTGGCGCCGGCGGCTGCCCCCGGGGTTCCAGCTCTCGGTCAAGGCCCCGCGCGGCCTGACCCACGCCAAGCGGCTGTACGCGCCGGAGACCTGGGTCGGCCGGCTCACCGAGTGCTGGCACGAGTTGGGGGACCGGCGCGCCGTCCTGCTGGTGCAGCTGCCGCCCACCCAGGCCCGCGACGACGCCCGGCTGGACTTCTTCCTCGGCCTGCTGCCGGACTGGATGCGGGTCGCGGTCGAGTTCCGCCACCCCAGCTGGGACGACGAGGCGGTGTACGCCCTGCTGGAGCGGCACGGCGCGGCGTACTGCGTGATGAGCGGCGCCGGCCTGCCGTGCGTGCTGCGGGCGACCGCGCCGTTCGTCTACGTCCGGCTGCACGGCCCGGACGACGCCCACCTCTACGCCGGCTCCTACCCCGAGGCCGACCTGCGCTGGTGGGCCGACCGGATCGGCGAGTGGGCGCGCGACGGCCGCGACGTCTACGCCTACTTCAACAACGACGGGCACGGGCACGCGGTGCGGAACGCGGAGACCCTGCGGGCACTGGCCGGCGGCTGAGCCCCCGCGCGGCCAGCAGCCCGTAGCCCAGGACGTTGGGCACCAGCGCGACGGTGTAGATGCCGGCCTGCACGGCGGTGCTGGCGACGTCCAGGCCGACCGGCGCGAGCACGTAGTGGCCGAGGAAGCCGCCGGTGTACGGCTCCCCGCCGGCCCACTCGCGCAGCGCCAGCTCCAGGTCGGTGAGCGGGCAGGGCGCCCCCGCCAGGTTCACCGCGAGGATCGCCGCCGCGACGGGCGCGTGCACCCACAGCAGCCGGGGGTGGCGCACCGAGACCAGCGCGCCGGTCAGCATGAGGACGACGGCGAGCGCGTGCACGACCGCGACGAGGTGTGCCGCCAGCACGCCGCCAGCCTGGCACGCCGGGGGGGGGGGGGGGGGGGGGGGGGGGGGGGGGGGGGGGGGGGGGGGGGGGGGGGGGGGGGGGGGGGGGGGGGGGGGGGGGGGGGGGGGGGGGGGG
>NZ_JBJGYN010000096.1:0-5513 GCF_054050015.1 Geodermatophilus sp. SYSU D01176
GGAGGCCGGCTTCCTCGCCAACGCCGTCGCCCCCGACGTGCTGCGGCTGGCGCCGTCCCTGGTGCTCACCGACGCGCAGGTCGACGCCTTCGTCGCCGCCCTGCCCACCGCCCTGGACGCGGCGGTGCACGAGTGACCCGCCACTTCCTCCGCGACGACGACCTCACCCAGGCCGAGCAGGCCGAGGTGCTGGCCCTGGCCGCGGAGCTCAAGCGCACCCGGCACACCGCGGCCGCGCCCACCCCGCTCCGCGCACCGAACGGCGTCCCGCGCGCGGTGGCGGTGCTGTTCGACAAGCCCTCCACCCGTACCCGGGTGAGCTTCTCCGTCGGCGTCGCCGAGCTCGGCGGGTACCCGCTGGTCATCGACGCCGCCACCAGCCAGCTCGGCCGGGGCGAGCCGATCGAGGACACCACCCGCGTGCTCGACCGGCAGGTCGCCGCGATCGTCTGGCGCACCTTCGGCCAGGACCGCCTCGAGGCCATGGCCGCGGCCAGCCGGGTGCCGGTGGTCAATGCGCTGACCGACGCGTTCCACCCCTGCCAGATCCTCGCCGACCTGCAGACCGTCGCCGAGCGCAAGGGCGCCCTGCCCGGGCTCACCATGAGCTACCTGGGCGACGGCGCCAACAACATGGCGCACTCCTACCTGCTCGGCGGCGCCACCGCCGGCATGCACGTGCGCATCGGCTCGCCGACGTCCTTCCAGCCCTCCAAGGAGGTGCTCGAACGCGCCGAGGAGATCGCGGCCGGGACCGGCGGCTCGGTGCTCTGGACCGATGACGCCGCGGCCGCCGCCGACGGCGCCGACGTCCTGGTCACCGACACCTGGGTGTCGATGGGGCGGGAGGACGAGTACGACGCCCGCGTCGCGCCGTTCCTGCCCTACGCGGTGGACGACGACGCGCTGGCCCGGGCCGCCGGCGACGCGATCGTCCTGCACTGCCTGCCCGCCTACCGCGGCCAGGAGATCTCCGCGTCGGTGATCGACGGGCCGCACAGCGCCGTGTGGGACGAGGCGGAGAACCGGCTGCACGCGCAGAAGGCGGTGCTCATCTGGCTCCTGGAGGCGAGTCGGTGACCACCGCCCTGACCCGTTCGGCCCGGCAGGCGCGCATCCGCCGGCTGATCGAGGCCCAGCCGGTCACCTCGCAGACCCAGCTCGCCGCGCTGCTCGCCGAGTCCGGCATCGAGGTCACCCAGGCCACGCTCTCCCGCGACCTGGAGGAGCTCGGCGCGGTGAAGATGCGCGGGTCCGACGGCGCCCCGGCGTCCTACGTGCTGCCGCCGGAGAACGCCCCGCTGCGGCCCGCGCAGGCCGCCCCCGCCCGGCTGACGCGGCTGCTGGCCGACCTGCTGACCAGCGCGGAGGGCAGCGCGAACCTGGCCGTCCTGCGCACACCGCCGGGCGCCGCGCAGTTCCTGGCCTCCGCGCTGGACAAGGTGGGCCTCCCGGACGTCCTCGGCACGATCGCGGGGGACGACACTCTGCTGGTCGTCTCCCGCGAGCCCGACGGCGGCGCGGCCCTGGCCGAGCGTCTGCGCGCCATGTCCCAGCGGACGCCGGCCGTCTACCCCGAACTGAAGAACGACCTGGAGGACCCCGCACCGTGAGCCCGGCCGACCCCGCCGCCGCGCCGCCCGCCGCCGCACCCGGCACCACCCGGCTCTGGGGCGGTCGCTTCGGCGGCGGCCCCTCCCCGGCGATGGCCGCCCTGTCGAAGTCCACGCACTTCGACTGGCAGCTGGCCCCCTTCGACCTGGCCGGCTCCCGGGCGCACGCCCGCGTGCTCCACCGGGCCGGGCTGCTCGCCGACGACGAGCTCGACCAGATGGTCGCCGCGCTCACCGAGCTCTCCGCCGAGGTCGCGGCCGGCACGTTCACCGCGATCGAGTCCGACGAGGACGTGCACGAGGCGCTCGAGCGCGGGCTCACCGAGAAGCTCGGCGCGCTGGGCGGCAAGCTGCGCGCCGGCCGCAGCCGCAACGACCAGATCGCCACCGACCTGCGGCTCTACCTCCGGCACACCGTCCGCGCCCTCGTCGGGGAGATCGCCGCCCTCGAGTCCGCCCTCGTCGACCTGGCCGACCGCCACCGCGACGTCGCCGCGCCCGGGATGACCCACCTGCAGCACGCCCAGCCGGTGCTCATCGCCCACCAGCTGCTCGCCCACGCCCACTCCTTCGCGCGCGACGTCGACCGGCTGCAGGACTGGGACCGCCGTACCGCCGTCAGCCCCTACGGCTCCGGCGCCCTGGCCGGCTCCTCGCTGCCGCTGGACCCCGACGCGGTCGCCGCCGAGCTCGGCTTCGACCGCGCCTCGGACAACTCCATCGACGGCGTCAGCGACCGCGACTTCGCCGCCGAGTTCTGCTTCGCCGCGGCCCTGCTCGGTGTGCACCTCTCCCGGCTGGGGGAGGAGGTCGTGCTCTGGACGTCGACCGAGTTCGGCTGGGCCCGCCTGCACGACGCCTGGGCGACCGGGTCGTCGATCATGCCGCAGAAGAAGAACCCCGACATCGCCGAGCTGGCCCGCGGCAAGTCCGGCCGCTTCGTGGGCAACCTGACCGGCCTGCTGACCATGCTCAAGGGCCTGCCGCTGGCCTACGACCGGGACCTGCAGGAGGACAAGGAGCCGGTCTTCGACTCCATGGAGCAGCTGCTCCTGCTGCTGCCGGCGGTCACCGGGATGGTCGCCACCCTGACTCTGCGGCCGGAGGTGCTCGAGGCCGCCGCGCCCCAGGGCTTCGCGCTGGCCACCGACGTCGCCGAGTGGCTGGTCCGCCAGGGCGTGCCGTTCCGGTCGGCGCACGAGATCTCCGGCGCGATGGTCGCCTACTGCGAGCAGCGCGGCCTCGAGCTCGACGAGCTCTCCGACGTCCAGCTCGCCGAGGTCGCCCCGGAGCTCACCCCCGGCGTCCGCGCGGTGCTGTCCGTCCGGGGCGCCCTGGCCGCCCGCAGGGCCCGCGGGGGGACGGCGCCCGAGCGGGTCGCCGAGCAGCTGGACACCCTCGGGGCGCTGGCCCGGTCGCACGCCGGGTGGGCGTCGTCCTCACCCGTGGCGGCGGCCCTCTGAGCGAGCCCGCCCCCGGGCCGCTGCTCACGCCGGGGGAGCTGCTCGGGCCGCCGGACGCCGTGGCGCCGACCCTGCTCGGCTGCTGGCTGGTCACCGACCGCCCGGCCGGCCGGGTCGCGCTGCGGATCACCGAGGTCGAGGCCTACGCCGGCGACGGCAGCGACCCGGCCGCGCACTCGCACCGCGGGCCGACGCCCCGGGCGGCGGTCATGTTCGGCCCTCCCGGACGGCTCTACGTCTACTTCAGCTACGGCGTGCACTGGTGCGCCAACGTCGTCGTGGGCGCCGAGGGTCAGGGGTCGGCGGTGCTGCTGCGCGCGGGGGACGTCGTGGTGGGGGAGGAGCTGGCGGCGGCCCGCCGTCCCGCCGCGCGCGCCGCCCGGGACCTCGCCCGCGGGCCGGCCCGGCTCACCCAGGCCCTGGCCATCGGCCCCGACGACAAGGACGCCGACCTCCTCGACCCGTCGTCCACGGTGCGGCTGCACCGCGGCGACCCGCCGGCGCAGGTCTCGGCCGGTCCACGGGTGGGGATCAGCGTGGCGACCGAGCTGCCGTGGCGGTTCTGGGAGACCGGCGGGGAGTCGGTGAGCGTCTTCCGCCCGGGCGGCAGGCCCCGCTCCCGGCGGGCCAGGCAGGATTGAGCCCGTGATCGACGTGATCGACGAGCTGCACCGCCGCGGGCTGATCGCCCAGAGCACCGACGAGGACGCCCTGCGCGCCCACCTGGCCGCCGGCCCGGTCACCTACTACGCCGGCTTCGACCCGACCGCTCCCAGCCTGCACGTCGGCCACCTGCTGCAGTTCATGGTGCTGCGGGCGCTGCAGCGGGCCGGGCACCAGCCCGTCGTCCTGGTCGGCGGCGCGACCGGCCTGATCGGAGACCCCCGGCCGACCGCGGAGCGCCAGCTCAACGACCGCGAGACCGTGGCCGGCTGGGTGGACAGCATCCGCACCCAGGTCGCGCCGTTCCTCGAGGTGCCGGCGGAGCGGGAGGGCCTGAAGGGACCGGTCTACGTCGACAACCTCGAGTGGACGGCGCCCCTGACCGCGATCGACTTCCTGCGCGACATCGGCAAGCACTTCCGGGTGGGCCGGATGCTGGCCAAGGAGGCGGTCGCCGCCCGGCTCAACTCCGAGGCCGGGATCAGCTACACCGAGTTCAGCTACCAGATCCTGCAGGCCAACGACTACCGCGAGCTGTTCCGCCGCCACGGCGTGACGCTGCAGACCGGTGGCTCGGACCAGTGGGGCAACCTGACCGCCGGCATCGACCTGGTGCGCCGGACGGAGGGTGCGACGGTGCACGCGCTGTCCACCCCCCTGGTCACCAAGTCCGACGGCACCAAGTTCGGCAAGACCGAGGGCGGCGCGGTCTGGCTCGACCCGGTGCTCACCTCCCCCTACGCGTTCTTCCAGTTCTGGCTCAACGCCGACGACGCCGACGCCCGCGCCTGGTTGCCGCTCTACTCCGAGCGCCCGGCCGAGGAGGTCGAGGCCCTGATCGCCGAGTCGGTGGAACGCCCCGCCGGCCGCGCGCTGCAGCGGGCACTCGCCGAGGAGCTCACCCGCCTCGTGCACGGCGACGACGAGCTCAGCCAGGCGGAGGCCGCCGGGCGGGCGCTGTTCGGCCGGGACGACCTCAGCGCCCTGGGTCCGGACACGCTCGGAGCCGCCCTGCGCGAGGCCGGCAGCGTCACCGTGGACGGCGGGACGCCGACCGTCGCCGTGCTGCTGCAGCAGACCGGCCTGGCCTCGAGTCTCTCGGAGGCCCGGCGGACGGTGAAGGAGGGCGGGGCGTACCTCAACAACGAGCGGGTGACCGACGCCGACGCCGTGCCCGGGGAGTCCGACTGGCTGCCCGGCGGCTGGCTCGTGCTGCGCCGGGGCAAGCGCGCCGTCGCTGGCGTGCAGCGCGTCTCCACCCAGGTGAACGGCGTGTGACGGGGCGGTTCCGGGCTGGTGTCGGGCGTCACGCCGTCGCGGTTTGACAGCCCGGACGACAGGCACGTAACTTTCTCTCTGCGCCCGGCGAGACCGGAGCGGGACGGGGACCGAGTCACCGCCCGCGGGTCGGACCAGGCGCCGCCAGCCCAGCAGCTGAGCGGGCCCCGGGACACAACCCGGGGGACGCCGGTTGCACTGGGTGCCGCCGCTCCGAGCGCCGAGCCCGGGTCTCCGACCCGCCGCTTGACGGACACAGCGAGCGGCGTAACGTGGAACAGCCGCCGCGATCGAGGGCCACCCGGCCGGGTGTCGCGAGCGTCCGCTCCTTGAGAACTCAACAGCGTGCCGAAAGTCAGTGCCAAGTATCAGACCCCTTTGTGGGTTTCTTTGGGTTGATGGATGTCGCGAGTGTCAGCTCGCGGTTCTCGGCCTGGTATCAAGCATCTACGGAGAGTTTGATCCTGGCTCAGGACGAACGCTGGCGGCGTGCTTA
>NZ_JBJGYN010000097.1:0-5486 GCF_054050015.1 Geodermatophilus sp. SYSU D01176
GGTTGTCCGGCGGCGTCCTACTCTCCCACCCCGTCTCCGGGGCAGTACCATCGGCGCTGAGAGGCTTAGCTTCCGGGTTCGGAATGGATCCGGGCGTTTCCCTCTCGCCATGGCCGCCGTAACGCTGTGAACCTGTCAACCACCCCGCCGGGGTGTGGTTGGTGCGTTCAGAACCGCACAGTGGACGCGTCGTGCTGCCAGTCTTCTCCGGCCGCCGGCCCCGCGGATGGGGGTGGTGGTGGTCGTGTGGTCAAGCCCTCGGCCTGTTAGTACCGGTCAGCTGCACACCTCGCGGTGCTTCCACCTCCGGCCTATCAACCCGCTGGTCTGGGCGGGGGCCTTACCCGGTTGACCCGGTGAGAGACCTCATCTTGAAGCGAGCTTCCCGCTTAGATGCTTTCAGCGGTTATCCCTGCCGAACGTAGCCAACCAGCCGTGCACCTGGCGGTACAACTGGCACACCAGAGGTTCGTCCGTCCCGGTCCTCTCGTACTAGGGACAGCTCTTCGCAAGTCTCTTACGCGCGCGGCGGATAGGGACCGAACTGTCTCACGACGTTCTAAACCCAGCTCGCGTACCGCTTTAATGGGCGAACAGCCCAACCCTTGGGACCTACTCCAGCCCCAGGATGCGACGAGCCGACATCGAGGTGCCAAACCATCCCGTCGATATGGACTCTTGGGGAAGATCAGCCTGTTATCCCCGGGGTACCTTTTATCCGTTGAGCGACACCGCTTCCACACGCCGGTGCCGGGTCACTAGTCCCAGCTTTCGCTCCTGCTCGACCCGTCGGTCTCACAGTCAAGCTCCCTTGTGCACTTGCACTCGACACCTGATTGCCAACCAGGCTGAGGGAACCTTTGGGCGCCTCCGTTACATTTTGGGAGGCAACCGCCCCAGTTAAACTACCCACCTGACACTGTTCCTGATCCGGCTCACGGACCGAGGTTAGACATCCAATTCGACCAGAGTGGTATTTCAACGGCGACTCCACGGGCACTGGCGTGCCCGCTTCCCAGTCTCCCACCTATCCTACACAAGCCGAACCGAACACCAATATCAAGCTGTAGTGAAGGTCCCGGGGTCTTTCCGTCCTGCCGCGCGTAACGAGCATCTTTACTCGTAGTGCAATTTCGCCGAGCCTGTGGTTGAGACAGCTGAGAAGTCGTTACGCCATTCGTGCAGGTCGGAACTTACCCGACAAGGAATTTCGCTACCTTAGGATGGTTATAGTTACCACCGCCGTTTACTGGCGCTTGAGTTCTGAGCTTCGCCCCGAAGAGCTAACCCGTCCCCTTAACGTTCCAGCACCGGGCAGGCGTCAGTCCGTATACATCGTCTTACGACTTCGCACGGACCTGTGTTTTTAGTAAACAGTCGCTTCTCACTGGTCTCTGCGGCCCCCCGCCGCTGCCCCGCGCGAGGCGGTTGACGGTAAGGGGCCCCCCTTCTCCCGAGGTTACGGGGGCATTTTGCCGAGTTCCTTAACCACAGTTCGCTCGATCGCCTCGGTATTCTCTACCTGACCACCTGAGTTGGTTTGGGGTACGGGCCGCTCGGAACTCGCTAGAGGCTTTTCTCGGCAGCATAGGATCATTCCATTCGCCGCAGACGGCTATGCGTCAGGCCTCACCCTGTGTGCGCCACGGATTTGCCTATGGCGCGGGCCACACCCTTGCACCGGTCCTACCACTCACCGGCGGAACTACCTTCCTGCGTCACCCCATCGCTTGCCTACTACCAGGTCGGGCCCCGCGCTCCCCCGCCGCGGTCACAAGTGACCCCGACGGCTTCGGGCGGTTAGCATCGCTGGGTTCGGCATGGGCGTTCCTTCGCGGGTACGGGAATATCAACCCGTTGTCCATCGACTACGCCTGTCGGCCTCGCCTTAGGTCCCGACTCACCCTGGGCGGATTAGCCTGGCCCAGGAACCCTTGGTCTTCCGGCGGGGGAGGTTCTCACTCCCCTCTCGCTACTCATGCCTGCATTCTCACTCGCGTGGCGTCCACGGCTGGATTCCTCCGCCGCTTCTCCCGCCACACGACGCTCCCCTACCCACCCCAGCCCCTGGCCGCCAGACCCGAGGTCTGCCGGCGGGGTGACGCTGGAGTGCCACGGCTTCGGCGGTGTGCTTGAGCCCCGCTACATTGTCGGCGCGGAACCACTTGACCAGTGAGCTATTACGCACTCTTTCAAGGATGGCTGCTTCTAAGCCAACCTCCTGGTTGTCTCTGCGATCCCACATCCTTTTCCACTTAGCACACGCTTGGGGGCCTTAGCCGATGATCTGGGCTGTTTCCCTCTCGACTACGAACCTTATCGCCCGCAGTCTCACTGCCGCGCTCTCACTTACCGGCATTCGGAGTTTGGTTGACGTCAGTAACCTTGTGGGGCCCATCGGCCATCCAGTGCTCTACCTCCGGCAAGAAACACGCGACGCTGCACCTAAATGCATTTCGGGGAGAACCAGCTATCACCGAGTTTGATTGGCCTTTCACCCCTACCCACAGCTCATCCCCCAGGTTTTCAACCCTGGTGGGTTCGGTCCTCCACGCGGTCTTACCCGCGCTTCAACCTGGCCATGGGTAGATCACTCGGCTTCGGGTCTAGGGCACGCGACTGGATCGCCCTGTTCGGACTCGCTTTCGCTACGGCTACCCCTCACGGGTTAACCTCGCCACGTACCGCTAACTCGCAGGCTCATTCTTCAAAAGGCACGCAATCACCGGCGCCCCCGAACGGGGACGGTTCCCGGCTCTCACGGCTTGTAGGCACACGGTTTCAGGTACTATTTCACTCCCCTCCCGGGGTACTTTTCACCTTTCCCTCACGGTACTCGTCCGCTATCGGTCACCAGGGAGTATTCAGGCTTAGCGGGTGGTCCCGCCGGATTCACACCGAATTTCACGGGCTCGGTGCTACTTGGGAAACACGTCCGGGAGGCGCTGCGTTTTCGTGTACGGGGCTCTCACCCTCTACGGCGACCCCTTCCAGAGGCCTTCCACTAACGCCAGCGCTTGCTCACTCCCCGCCAGTCCGGCAGAACTGGCTGGACGGTCCCACGACCCCGCTTCCACAACCCCTGCCGGGTCTCACATGGAAACGGTTTAGCCTCCTCCGCTTTCGCTCGCCACTACTCACGGAATCACGGTTGTTTTCTTCTCCTGTGGGTACTGAGATGTTTCACTTCCCCACGTTCCCTCCGCACGCCCTATGTGTTCAGGCGCGGGTCACACCACATGACTGGTGCGGGGTTCCCCCATTCGGACATCCTCGGATCAACGCTCGGTTGGCAGCTCCCCGAGGCTTATCGCAGCCTCCTACGTCCTTCATCGGCTCCTGGTGCCCAGGCATCCACCGTGTGCCCTTAACAACTTGGCCACACCACTACAACAAACCCCACCCACACCCTCCACCGGCACACACACGTGCACGCCGACGGCGGATCTGCGCGGGCCTGCAATCAAAGAAGATGCTCGCGTCCACTGTGCAGTTCTCAACGACCAACCGGCCACCACCCGGCACCTCGCCCCGCCGACCCCGCCATCCCCCGCTCCCCGAAGGAAGCGACGGCGGCGGGTGGTACGGAACCCCGGACGGCCCCGACACGAGGACGCCGACCCCCACCCGACGGCGGGGTCCGCTCCCTCAGGACCCAACAGCGTGCCTACGCCCCCCGGCCCCCCCGGCCCCGTTCCCCGCGCCCCCGCCAGGGGGGCGCCGTACTAGGAGCCGGCGGACGCCGGCGGCCGAACTGGTCAGCGTTCCACCCTCGAGCACCGCCTCGAACACCCGCGACCCCCCGGTAGTGGGCGGCCGTCACGATCCGAGCACGGCTCTGCACCGCCCACCCCCTGCGGGGCGCGCGGCGACAATGCTCCTTAGAAAGGAGGTGATCCAGCCGCACCTTCCGGTACGGCTACCTTGTTACGACTTCGTCCCAATCGCCGATCCCGCCTTCGACGGCTCCCTCCCGGTAAGGGGTTGGGCCACCGGCTTCGGGCGTTACCGACTTTCGTGACGTGACGGGCGGTGTGTACAAGGCCCGGGAACGTATTCACCGCAGCGTTGCTGATCTGCGATTACTAGCGACTCCAACTTCATGGGGTCGAGTTGCAGACCCCAATCCGAACTGAGACCGGCTTTTTGGGATTCGCTCCACCTCGCGGTATCGCAGCCCTTTGTACCGGCCATTGTAGCATGTTTGCAGCCCTAGACATAAGGGGCATGATGATTTGACGTCATCCCCACCTTCCTCCGAGTTGACCCCGGCAGTCTCCCATGAGTCCCCGGCATGATCCGCTGGCAACATGGAACGAGGGTTGCGCTCGTTGCGGGACTTAACCCAACATCTCACGACACGAGCTGACGACAACCATGCACCACCTGTGCACGGCCCTTACGGACCCCCCATCTCTGGAGGATTTCCGCGCATGTCAAGCCTAGGTAAGGTTCTTCGCGTTGCATCGAATTAAGCAACATGCTCCGCCGCTTGTGCGGGCCCCCGTCAATTCCTTTGAGTTTTAGCCTTGCGGCCGTACTCCCCAGGCGGGGCGCTTAATGCGTTAGCTGCGGCACGGAGACCGTGGAATGGCCCCCACACCTAGCGCCCAACGTTTACGGCGTGGACTACCAGGGTATCTAATCCTGTTCGCTCCCCACGCTTTCGCTCCTCAGCGTCAGTTGGTGCCCAGAGACCCGCCTTCGCCACCGGTGTTCCTCCTGATATCTGCGCATTTCACCGCTACACCAGGAATTCCAGTCTCCCCTGCACCACTCGAGTCGGCCCGTATCGACTGCAGGCCCGGAGTTGAGCTCCGGGTTTTCACAGCCGACGCGACCAACCGCCTACGAGCTCTTTACGCCCAATAATTCCGGACAACGCTTGCACCCTACGTATTACCGCGGCTGCTGGCACGTAGTTGGCCGGTGCTTCTTCTGCAGGTACCGTCACTTCCGCTTCGTCCCTGCTGAAAGAGGTTTACAACCCGAAGGCCGTCATCCCCCACGCGGCGTCGCTGCGTCAGGCTTCCGCCCATTGCGCAATATTCCCCACTGCTGCCTCCCGTAGGAGTCTGGGCCGTGTCTCAGTCCCAGTGTGGCCGGTCACCCTCTCAGGCCGGCTACCCGTCGTCGCCTTGGTAGGCCACTACCCCACCAACAAGCTGATAGGCCGCGGGCCCATCCCCAGCCGGAAACCCTTTCCACCACCAGACCATGCGGCCAGCGGTCACATCCGGTATTAGCCCCAATTTCTTGGAGTTATCCCAGAGCCGGGGGCAGGTTGCCCACGTGTTACTCACCCGTTCGCCACTGAACCCACCACCGAAGCGATGAGCCCCGTTCGACTTGCATGTGTTAAGCACGCCGCCAGCGTTCGTCCTGAGCCAGGATCAAACTCTCCGTAGATGCTTGATACCAGGCCGAGAACCGCGAGCTGACACTCGCGACATCCATCAACCCAAAGAAACCCACAAAGGGGTCTG
>NZ_JBJGYN010000098.1:0-5344 GCF_054050015.1 Geodermatophilus sp. SYSU D01176
CGAACCCGGAAGCTAAGCCTCTCAGCGCCGATGGTACTGCCCCGGAGACGGGGTGGGAGAGTAGGACGCCGCCGGACAACCCGTTCCCCGAAGGGCCCTCACCACCCGGTGAGGGCCCTTCAGGCATTCCCGGACGTCCTGTGTCGACCGACCAGCGAACCCCTCACCGACGAGCGCGCGGTTCCTTCGTCGTCGCCCCGACGTTGTCGGCGAACCAGGCGTTCAGCGCCGTGACCTCCCGCCAGGACGAGCGCACCTCGTCCAGCGCGCGCCGGTCGTGCAGCCAGTCCGTCGGCTCCCAGTGTCGCGAGGCGTGCAGCGACTTGTGTCTCAGCAGGTCGGCCCGCTCGCCGTCGCGGTCGAAGCCCGGCGGGACGCGGACCAGGCGGTCGCCGCCGATTGTCCACCCGACGGCGGTCAGGCGGTCCAGCTCGGCCTGCAGCCGCGGACCCTGCACGGAGTCGGCCACAGCACGGCGGTAGCGGGCCACCTGGTCGGACTCCAGCCGCCAGCAGCCGCCGGCGACCATCAGCCCGTCGGCGGAGACCTGCACGTACCAGGCCCCCGCGCCGCGGCCCTCGGGGTTCACGACGGCGCCCTGGTGGGTCTTGTACGGCGTCTTGTCGTTGCTGAAGCGGACGTCCCGGTAGGGGCGGAAGAGCTTGGCTGTCCCGAACTCGCCGGCGAGCTCGTCGAGCAACGCCTGCATCGGCGCCCGGACGCAGTCGTCGTAGGCGGCGCGGTGGCGGGTCCAGTAGGTCTTGCTGTTGTCGGCCTCCAGGCCCTCGTAGAAGACCAGCCCCTCGTCGGGGAACCCCTCGAAGCTCATCGACTCCCGTCCGTCTCCTCCAGCAGCGTGTGCCAGCGGACCTCGCGGAGCGGTGCGCCTCCGGTGTCGAGCGTGCGCACCCAGCCGTCGCGCGCCCAGCCCGCCGATTCGAAGAAGCCCGCGGACACCGCGTCCTGTTCCGGCAGCCACACCTGCAGCCGCGCCGTCCCTCCCGCCCTCGCCAGGTCGGCGACGGCGGCCAGCAAGCGGCTGCCGTGCCCACGCCGTCCCCACCGGGGTTCGACGAGGAGCGTCGCGACCTCGCTGCTGGGGCCCGCCGGGTGGGGGCGCTCCTCCGCGGCGAGCTCCGCCGGGCCGGAGGCGGCGAAGCCGACGACGGCGTCCTGCTCCACGGCCACGAGGACGGCGTGCCCCGGAGTGGGTGGGGCGGCGACCGTCGCCCGCCAGACGTCCGCGGCCGCGGCCTCGTCCCAGTCGTCGAGGAGCTCGGGTGGCAGCACGGTGCGGTACGCCGTCCGCCAGGTGACCGCCTGCACGCGGGCGATCGCCGGCGCGTCGTCGGGCCGGGCCGGGCGGACGGACACGTCCGCGGTCCCCGAGCGGCGGGGGAACGGCGAGGTCGGCTGCACGCCAGGCAGCGTAGGCCGCGACGGGGCCGCCCCCGAGATCGTCAGGGGTCCGGGGCAGGATCGGCGGCCGTGGGAACACCCGTCGCCGACCGGCTGCCGGCCGCCCTGGCCCGGCGCATCGCTCTCGCCGCGCAGGGCTTCGCCGACCCCCGACCCCTGGCCGTCGTCGATGCCCGCCCACTGCGCCGGATGGCGTCCCGGCTCGCGGTGCTCCAGATCGACTCGGTCAACGTGGTGTCCCGCGCCCACTACCTGCCCGCCTTCAGCCGGCTCGGCCCCTATCCGCGGGAGACGCTCGACGACCTCGCCGGCCGTCGCAGGGAGCTGTTCGAGTACTGGGCGCACGAGGCCTCCTTGTTGCCGGTCCGGCTGCACCCCCACCTGCGCTGGCGCATGGCGGCGGCCGAGGAGCACGCGTGGGGCTCGATGGTCCGCATCCAGCGGGAGCGACCGGGCTACGTCGGCGAGGTCCTCGAGCGGGTGCGGGAGTCCGGCCCGCTCAAGGCCAGCGACCTGGCCGAGCCGCGGCCCGACCGGCCCGGCAGCATGTGGAACTGGCACGCCGGCAAGGTCGCCCTCGAGTGGCTCTTCTACACCGGCGTGGTCACCACCCGGGGTCGGACGGCCGGGTTCGAGCGCGTCTACGACCTCGCCGAGCGGGTGCTGCCGGCCGCCGTCCTGCAGGCGCCCACCCCCGAGCCGGCAGACGCCGTCCGCGAGCTGGTCCGCACCGCCGCACGTGCGCTGGGCGTCGCCACCGGGCGGGACCTGCGCGACTACTTCCGGCTGCGTCCCCCCGCGGCGCGAGCCGCGATCGCTGAGCTCGTCGAGAGCGAGGAGCTCCTCCCGGTCGAGGTGGCCGGCTGGGGCGTCCCCGCGTGGCTGCACCCGGAGGCGCGCCGTCCCCGGTGGGTGCGCGCGCGAGCGCTGCTGAGCCCCTTCGACTCCCTGGTGTGGGAGCGGCCACGGGTCGAGCGGATCTTCGGCTTCCGGTACCGGCTGGAGATCTACACGCCGGCCGCCCAGCGGGTGCACGGCTACTACGTGCTGCCGTTCCTCCTCGGCGACCGGCTGGTGGCACGGGTCGACCTCAAGGCCGACCGGCAGGCCGGTGTGCTCCGCGTGCAGGGCGCGTTCGCCGAGGGCCGCGTCGACCGCGCGGAGGTCGCCGCGGCCCTCGCCGAGGAGCTCGCGCTCATGGCCGGCTGGATGCGACTGGACGACGTCGTCGTGGGGGAGCGGGGCGATCTCGCCGCCGAGCTCGCCGTCGTGGCTCGCTGAGCGTCAGGCGACCAGCGAGCTGAGCCGGCGGGCCGTCACCGTGATCTCGTCCACGCGTGCGTCGAGGGCCCCCGCGCGCCCCACGGGCCCGGCCAGGCACACGGCGCCCACGACGACCCCGGCCCGGCTGCAGACCGGCACGGCCAGGCAGGCGACGTCCTCGTGCGATTCGCCGACCTGCCGAGCAACGCCTGTCCTGCGGATCTCCTGGAGTTCCGCCTCGAGACGCTCCGGATCGGTGATGGTGGCGCACGTCAACGCCGTGAGCCGCGGGAGGGCCTCCCGCCACCGCGGTAGGTGAGCGAGGAGCAGCTTGCCCGCGGCCGAGGCGTGCAGATGACGCTGCAGGTCCACCGCCGCGCGCAGCGGCCGGTCCGGGTCGGCGTCCCCCACGTGGAGGGTGTCGCCCAGGTACAGCATCAGGTGGACGCCGAACCGGACCCCCTCACGGAGGTCGGCGATCACGTCCTTGGCGGCCGTCGGGACGAACGGCACCGAGGCAGCGGTCACCAGGCCGTCCGTCCGCCGTCCGAGGGAGAAGCCGTGGAGGTCGTCAACCCGCACCAGGTACTCGCTGGCGACGAGGGAGTTGAGCAGTCTGTAGCACGTGGCGGGCGGCATGTGCAGGTGGGCCGCGATCTCCTTCGCGGTGACCCCGGCACCGAACCGGGCCACGGACTCGAGGATGTCGAGCGCCGCTTCCACTGTCGTGGGCTGACTGCTGCGCCCGTACCGGTCACGCGTCACAGCAGGATGCCACGTCGGGGACCGACGGCCAGGTCCTCCTGGCTCGTCTCGTCATAGATGCCCACCTGGTCCAGCCGCCCCGGTGCGCGCCACCGCAGGCCGACGGCGATCACGAGACCGATGACCGGTGCCGCGGCGAACACGGCCACGAGGAGTGGACGGTCCTGAACCGTCCGGACGGCGGCGTACACGGCGACCAAGGCGAGACCGACCGTGGCGAGGCCTGACACCACGACGGCGCGGGGGGTCAGCTCGCCGATGCGGCGGAGGAACCGCGGCACCGCGAGGCACAGGACGAGGTAGCTGCCGAGGTACCCGAAGGCGGACAGGGTGAGCAGGTCGGCCAGGGCACGCTCTCGGGCCCCGGCGAGGAGCAGCACCGCCGGGACGGCGATGACGAGTGGCATGACAGCGGCCAGGGCCGTGCTCGGCGTCTGGTGGCGTGGGTGGGTGCGTCCGAGCCGGGCGGGCAGCACCCCTTCCCTGCCCATGCAGAACAGGACGCGGATGAGGGCGTTGACCGACGCCAGGGTGCAGCTGAAGAACGAGGTGACGATGGCGAGGTCCAACACCACGGACATCGCGGTGACCTGGTTCCGGGACACCAGTTCAGCGAGGGTGGTGCCGGGCACGGGCGAGGCCTCGGTGGACAGGGCGAGTGACTGGATGGCGACCGACAGGAGGTAGAGGACGGCGGCAGCGGGAACCGTCCACCGCAGGGCGGCCGGCACCGCCTGCAGCGGGCGGTCCGCCTCCACCCCGAGCGTCGTCGCGCTCTCGAACCCGACGAAGGCGCTGAGCGCCACGACGGTGCCGACGGCGAGCGCCGGCAGGTCCACGTCGAAGGAGAACGCCCGCCCCAGCTGCGCCGTGGGCAGGGCGACTGCCAGCAGCACCACCAGCACGGCCACGACGAGCAGGATCGACAGGCACTCGACCAGCAGGGTGACGGTCGAGGACAGCCGGATCCGCCTGTGCAAGAGGGCCCAGGCCGTGACTCCGGTGATCAGGAGGGCCGGGACCGCGACGACTCCTCCGGAGATCCCGGCGTAGCCGGCGATGTCGGCCAGGTGGAGGCCCACCGCGACCAGCCCGGCCATCGCCACGGCCGCGTACCCGACGAGAGCCGACCACCCACTGGCCAGGGCGGCGAACGGGTGCAGGGCCTTGGCCGTGAAGGTGTACAGCCCACCGGCGGCACGCATCCGTGAGGCGAACTGCCGGATGCTCGAGGCGACGAGGAGGCACACGCCCGTCGCCGCGAGGAACGCCAGCAGGGCGCTGGATCCGGTCGCACCCACGACGATGGCCGGGATCGTGGCCGCTGCTCCGCTCGGTGCGACCGCCGCGACCGACTGGGCCAGGACCGGCAGGCGGCTCAGCCGGCGCCGGTCGAGCCCGGACACCGGCGATCGCGCCGGCACACCGAACCGGCCACGGGATCCCACGGGCGCACCTCCACACGCGCGAGCGAGGGCCCTCGGGTGACCCCATGCACAGGGGCGTCATGGTCGCAACACAGGACGGGATTGCCAACGGCGTCGTGTTTCAGCTGTGTTAACTGCGGTGAGAAGAATGGTCGCAGAAGTTCTCACCCCGATCTCCGGTAGAGGTCTTGGCTCGCTACCAGAGGTGTGACTAGCGTCACGCCAGCGGTGCCCGGCGGGGCCCCGCTGCTGCTCCAAGCGATGTGGCCTGACCCCTCGCTCGAATTGGCGACCATTTCGACATGCGCGGTGAATGGTTCCCGCGCGCCCTCAGGAGGATCGGATGAGCATTCAGGAGATCAGCCCGGCGACCGTCGTCCTGCACCCGCTGGACCCGCTCACCGCCGAGGAGATCTCGCGGGCGGTCGAGGTGCTGCGGCAGGGGCCTGCCCAGCCGGGCTCCTTCCGCT
>NZ_JBJGYN010000099.1:0-5305 GCF_054050015.1 Geodermatophilus sp. SYSU D01176
GGGCGTCTTCCCCAATCCCGAAGCGCTGCTGCGGCTGGCCGGTGCGGTGCTGGTCGAGGCCCACGACGAGTGGCAGGTCTCCGACCGTCGCTACCTCTCCGAAGGCTCCATGGCCCTGCTGAAGCGGCCCGAGCCGGTCGAGGAGGTGGCGCAGCCGGCCCTGATCGCGTCATAGTCACCACACCGCTGACCAGCACGGTGAGGACTACTTCCACCACTCAGCGGGACGTCACCCGTGCTTCACGTTATGGGGACTTGTTCCCCGCCTCCTACAACCCTGCGAAGTTGCTTTCCAGACTACGTTGGACAAGCTCTCAAGGTTTTATGAGCACCCGCCATCTAGGGAGTCGCATGATTAACTCGAAGACTTCAGCGCCGCCCCACCATAGACCTTCTTTCTTCCGCGACTACGGTGAGGAAGTTCGAACCGCGACACCATGAATCGAGGCTCAAATTCTCAACGAACTTCTCGCCTTCGCGAGAAAGCCTGGGACCCTCAATATGGTAACGCGCGGACAACGCCGCAGGAACGATCTCAAGTTGCCCCCAGTTTCGCCTAGCAAGACCTCGTAAACGGCGATTTAGTTCGTCCCCGTGTTGACCCAGCACGTATAGTTCGACTAAAGAGAAGACGAGAGGCAGTAGCGTGGCATAAACTAGACATCTTCACCTTTAGTCCGCGGTCCAAAGCAGCGCAGGCCTATGACAAGTTGATCCGTGAGCTCTTTCTGCCGGAGGAGGTGGCTAGCCAGGCATGAGCAAGAAGCTCGATATCGCTGGTGTCCAGAATGAGCTCGCAGGTGGGTCGGCATTCTTTTCAAGCTATGGCAACCAACAGGAACGTTCGGCGGCGACAACCCGGCCACCAGCACCAGCCACAATATCGTCGACAGACAACCCCGTACGCCCGTCCGGGCGTACGCCCGTACTCCCCGTACGGGGAAGACGAACAATGCGGCGGCACCCCTTCGAGATTTACGACGACCAGTACCAGACCTTAAGAAGTCTCGCCCTTGAGGAGAAGTTGCAGGGTGGCCTTGGCAGTATGTCCGCAATGGTCCGGGGAAGCAATTGATGTCTACCTGGGGAAGCGGCGCACGAAGTAGTCGGAGCTAACCCCGTTCGCCCGTACGGGCGGACGGGGTATTCCTAGTGTCGTGGCTTCTTTTTCCGATGTGCGTAGTGCACGGACACGT
This sequence comes from Geodermatophilus sp. SYSU D01176, assembly GCF_054050015.1. Classification (NCBI taxonomy): domain Bacteria; kingdom Bacillati; phylum Actinomycetota; class Actinomycetes; order Geodermatophilales; family Geodermatophilaceae; genus Geodermatophilus; species Geodermatophilus sp. SYSU D01176. The sequence goes on from NZ_JBJGYN010000099.1 coordinate 1,197, forward strand.
CACCACGTAACGCCCATAGTCCGGTCCTTCGGCCAAGCATCATGGGTCGATACCAGCGCCGCTGGCCGGAGAGAATCTCCGCAAGAAACGTTTCGCCTTCCATTGTGCGGGTGCGGAATGCCAGCTCCCCCGTGTGAGATCTCTCTAGGTAAGCAATCGTTCCGAACACCTGCAGACAGGCCTGCTCGGTCACCGCACGGTTGTCAGGCTCATGCCACGGCGTGATCGGCCGTGTCTGGTCGTCGGTGTCGACGACCCGGAAGCGGACAGCTGGCAGCCCGAAAAGGGCCATGCGGGCTTTCTCAGTATCCAGGCCGTCCCGGATGAACCAGCAAACCCGTGCGCCCTTGGCTTCGCGCTGAGCCGTGCGCTTGCGAAACTGTGTCGGCCGTAGCTGCACCTCCAGGCAGAACGAGCACTCTTGGACGAAAACGTCGGCTCTGGTTGGCAGGTGTTCAGGTGTCGCGGTGTATCCGAGACTCGTCACGAGACGGCTGAGATACAGCTGCATCCACTCATGCTCTGCGCTCGGCGGACCACCGCCGTGAGCGTCGGGGACCCAGTGATCGCATGAAGCGCCCACGGACTTGAACTTGAAGATCCGGGGGTTGTACTGGTTATGCAGGTTCTCGTAGGAGATCAGCTCAACGTCGCAACCAGGCTCGGGGCAGACCAGTGGCGGACGTGGCTGCTGCCGTACCAGGGCCCAGTCATCAGGATCGCCGACCCAGAGGGGCGTAGACCTCGGCTGGTGACGTAACTGGGCATGCCGCTTGCGTTCCGGGTGACTGCAAGCCTCGGTACTCCACACCTCAGCCTCCTGAGGACCGCGGCTCGTAGGAAACATTACTCGAACGGATGTACGACACCGGGGCTGTACTGGAGTAGACCCCTCCTGTGCCTGTCATCGTCCGCCTGCTCAAGGAGCATCGCTACGACCCACCTCGCCCGGTGTGGGTCGAGCACGGCGGCCAGTGGTGGCCGGGCTTCCGGCAAGCATGGCGCCTCTGTGACGACCGCGGCTGGATGGCTGACGCGGAGTACTTCGTCCAGCCCGAGTGGGGCATGGGCAAGCACCTGCAGTGCGTGCCTCCAGAGCGTCTCCGCGTTGACGAGGACGCGAGCTAGCCTTGTTGTGCCGCGGCTTCTTCCCGTCGAGCTGGTGCAGGACACAGCTCGTCCCGTGAACATCAACTCAGGGAGGAGCAGCAGTCATAGGCGTCGACAACCGGCTCACCGCCGATCAACTCTCCGCTCTGACACCGGGTGACACCGTGACCATCGAGTCCGGTGCGGAGTTTGGCCGGCGGAAGTACCGCAGCGGCCAGGTAGTGCGGCTCGATCTGTCCTACGTTGTCGTGAAGGCGAGCGGTCCCAGGGACGGGACGTTCATTGAGCGCTACGGCCGACGGGACGGTGTCCGTGTTGGCGGTGTCAACCGCGCCGAGCTCGTCAGCGCTGATCCGTCACAGACAAACCTTCCAGTAGCCCGGTGCCGTACTCAGCACATCGACAGTCTGTTCCGGGAGTGGTCGAGGAACCGGACGGACACAGATAGGCTCCGCCGGTTACACGCTGCGATCAGCGAGTGCTTAGAAGAGGCTGACCGGTAGACCCAAGTACCCTTCGTTGCCTCCGCCCTCCCTGCGCCGGAGGACCCAGGGAGTGATCGGCAAGCGAAACCCGCACCTGCCCATGCCCCGAATGGTCCCGGCACACCCGCACGCTATCCCCATACCTACGCCGCGCGAAGGCTCCGACAACGAGCCAAGGAATCAAGCTGGGCGGAGTCCCGCAGGCCAGTGCACGCAGCAAGGGCCTGACAGGCTACAGGAAGCGGCATATGGTGCATCCTACCGTCGCCTCCGGGAGGTCAATGATGGTGTGGGCTTTGATGGCGCCCAACACGGATTTTGATGCGGGCGCCAGGCGAGCGGAGGAACGCCGCAAACAAGGCCAGGAGTCGGACGACAGGGTGAAGGAGAAGCCAATCGCATTCCTCTCCTACGTCAGGGATGATGCGTCACTTGTTGACCGACTCGAGGCCGACTTAGAGTTGGCGTCCATCACGGTATGGCGGGATAGTAACTGGCTCGAGCCGGGGGACCGCTGGAAGCAAAAAATCAGGGAGGCCATCTCGACGCGGGCGGTGGGCATCGTTGCTTGCTTTTCGGAAGCGAGCGAACAAAAGGATCGCACTTACATGAGGGAGGAGATCCTCCTCGCCGTCGAAGAGATGCGACAGCGCCCCCGCGACTGGAGATGGTTTATACCTGTGAAGTTGACCCCGTGCAAGATTCCGGATCTCAGCATCGGCGCCGGGGAGACCTTGGAGGACATCCACTACGTTGCACTATACGAAGATTGGGCGCAGGGAGTCTCAAAAATTGCGAAGGTGATCTGGACTGAGGCGGAAAGGAGGGGATCCGCTTTTTAAAGCTTGCCTTGCGTCGCGAGCTTCATGTAGAAGGCTCCTAGCCGGCACGAATGATGGTTGCGTAAAGAGTAGGGTGGAGGACTCGTAGTTCAGAGAATCGACGTCGTGCTCCCTCGGACGCCAACGCTTCGCCGACGAGGCAGTCCACCCCCCCGTGGGCTGGCGGCGCGCGTCCAGCGAAGGCGCAGCGCGGAGACGCTGACCTTGGGCGGTACATCTGCGGGCGTGTCAGCTTACAGCGTCTGGAGGCTCGACAGCCGCTGCAGCGGCCAAATAACTGTGACGCCTATACTCCGCATTGAAGTACGAAATCCAGGTCAGCACTCGGCTGTACCGCAGGGCCACAGCGCGCTGGTGATCACTTCTGCTCCAACTGCCGCTGGAGGACTACGGCCTCAGCCTCAGCACGCGGCAGTCTGCGCTCCAACTCCGACCGCGACTCCAGCGCCCGGCTGGGCCGGCACCGCTGGGGCGTTGAGCGCACCCTCGTCTGCGTCACCGGGCCACGGCGTTGCGGTTGAGTCCTTCCGAAGGCAGGTGTGGCCCGGCAAGTACATGGATGACGCAATAGACCATTGCCCAGATACAGTCCGTGTTTGACGCGCGCCACCATTTCGCGGATACGCGGCCGTCTAAGCCGACGGGCCCTCCTAATGCCTACGGTTCCGATCCTCGTCGTCTAGAGCAGGGGGATCCCATGCGGCGTCAGCCCTTCGTCCTCGGCGCGGCCCTCGCCGCCGTCCTCGTCACGGCGAGCCCCGCCGGGGCCATCGTCTATGGGGAGCCGGACGGCAACCGTCATCCCGGGGTCGGCGCCATGCTCTATGACTGGGACCCTGAGAACCCCGGCCCGGACATCGTCTGCAGCGGCACCCTGATCGCTCCACAGGTCTTTCTGACCGCGGCGCACTGCACGACCGGACTGGAGGAGGCGGACGTCTGGGTCACGTTCGCTCCGGAGTACGACGACAGCGCGCCGGACGCGACCGGCGCCATCTCCGGCACCCCCGTTTCGCACCCCGACTTCGGCACCGGGGGACAGGCCGATCCTCACGACATCGCCGTCATCCTGCTGGACTCGGCACCGGCCGGGATTACACCGGCGCAGTTGCCCACCCTTGGGCAGCTCGACGAGCTGCACGCCCAACAGCAGCTCGACGACCAGACGTTCACTGCGGTCGGCTACGGCTCGGTGCGCGAGACGAACACAGGTGGCCCCCAGGCGATCACCCCGCCCGACGGGATCCGTCGGTTTGCCCTTCAAACGGCACTGTCGCTGCACAGGCAGTGGCTGACCCTCTCGATGAACTCGGCTACCGGAAACGGCGGCACCTGCTATGGGGATTCGGGCGGCCCGCACTTCCTCGGCGGCGCGGACAGCCACCGGCTGGTCAGCCTCACGGTCACCGGCGACGCGGTGTGCAAGGCCACGGACAAGACCTATCGACTCGATACCGCGTCGGCTCGGGACTTCCTGGACGACTTCGTTCCACTTCCCTAGCGTCCGCTGCGGCGGCCGCCCTCTGAATGTCGTCACGTACGCCTGGGGACTGCCCCCAGTCCGGTTGACTCGTTCCGGTAGGGGTTAGGCCGCTGCTGCGGCGTGGGTGAGTGTCTCGTACTCGACGGGCGTGAGTCGGCCGAGTCGGCGTTGCCGGCGGCGGCGGTGATA
>NZ_JBJGYN010000100.1:0-5109 GCF_054050015.1 Geodermatophilus sp. SYSU D01176
CAAGGGCGGCCGGGAGCGCGTCGGCGACACCGTCCACGTGCCCGTCAACGGCACCCTCGTCCCGGTCGAGGTGACCGGCTCGGTGCTGGTCGACCCCGAAGGAGCCCGCCGCGATGGCTGACCTGCTCACCCGCACCCACCCGCTCGAGCCGTACCTGGCCGCCCTCGACGCCCTCCCGGACGGCCTGCGGATCACCGCCGAGCCGTACGTGGCGCTCGCCGACCTGCGGGTCGACCCTGCGTCCGGGGTGCAGGTGCGCGGTGCCGCCCTGCCGACCACCCCGAACACCTGGGTGCCGGCCGGGGACGGACGGCTCGTCTGGCTCGGCCCCGACGAGTGGCTGGCGACCAGCCCGGGCACCGCACCGGAGGCGCTGGAGGCCGAGCTGGCCGACGTCCTGCGGCCGGTCGGCGGCGTCGCCGTCGACGTCTCCGCCCAGCGGATCGGCCTGCGGATCGGCGGTCCGCGCGCCCGCCAGGTGCTCGCCAAGGGCTGCTCGATCGACCTGCACCCACGGGTGTTCGTCCCCGGCAGCAGCGCCCAGACCGCCCTCGGCCAGGCCGGCATCGTCCTGCTGGGGCTCGACGGCGACGAGTTCGCCGTCCTGGTCCGGTCGTCCTTCGCCGGCTACCTCGCCACCTGGCTGCTCGACGCGAGCCTCGAGTACGCCGACCCCACCCCGACCTCCTGAGAGGAACCGCCATGTCCAGCACCCCTCGCGTGGTGATCATCGGAGCCGGCATCGTCGGGGCCAACCTCGCCGACGAGCTCACCGCCCGCGGCTGGGACCGGGTCACCGTGGTCGACCAGGGCCCGCTGCCGCTCACCGGCGGCTCCACCTCGCACGCCCCGGGCCTGGTCTTCCAGACCAACGGGTCGAAGACCATGACGCAGTTCGCCTCCTACACCGTCGAGAAGTTCCTCGGCCTCGACGTGGACGGCGCCTGGTGCTTCAACCAGGTCGGCGGCCTGGAGCTGGCCACCACGCCGGAGCGGCTCGCCGAGCTGCACCGGCGGCAGGGCTGGGCCACCTCGTGGGGCGTGCAGAGCGAGGTGATCGGGCCCGACGAGTGCGTGCAGCTGCACCCGCTGGTCGACCGCGACCGCATCCTGGGCGGGCTGCACATCCCCAGCGACGGGCTGGCCAAGGCCTCCCGCGCCGTCGTCGCGCTGGCCCGCCGGGCCGAGTCCCGCGGCGCGGTGTTCCAGGGCGACACCCGGGTCACCGGCATCGAGCAGGCGGGCGGCCGGGTGACCGGCGTCCGGACGGCGGACGGCGTCATCCCCGCCGACATCGTGGTCTCCTGCGCCGGCTTCTGGGGCCCGGCCATCGGCGCGATGGTCGGCATGCGCGTCCCGCTGCTCCCGCTGGCCCACCAGTTCGTCTGGACCGGCCAGGTGGCCGAGCTGGTCGGCCGCAACGACGAGCTCACCGAGGCGAGCCTGCCGATCCTGCGCCACCAGGACCGCGACCTGTACTACCGGGAGCGCGGCGACCGCCTCGGCATCGGCTCCTACGCGCACCGGCCGATGCCCGTCGAGCTCACCGACCTGCCCGAGGGTGACGTCAGCGACTCGGCGATGCCCTCGATGCTGCCCTTCACCGAGGAGGACTTCGCGGAGGCGTGGGAGCACAGCCGGGAGCTGCTGCCCTCGCTGCGCGGCACCAAGGTCGACTCCGGCTTCAACGGGATCTTCTCCTTCACCCCGGACGGCGGACCGCTGATCGGGGAGTCCCCGGACGTGGCCGGCTTCTGGATCGCCGAGGCGGTCTGGGTGACCCACTCCGCCGGTGTCGCCCGGTCGGTGGCCCAGCTGCTGGTCGACGGGCGCAGCGAGCTGGACCTGCACGGCTGCGACGTGGCCCGCTTCGAGGAGGTGCAGACCACCGACGCGTACGTGCGCGAGACCGCGCAGCAGAACTTCGTCGAGGTGTACGACATCCTGCACCCGCTGGAGCCCAAGCTCTCGCCCCGCGACCTGCGGGTCAGCCCCTTCCACGCCCGGCAGCGCGAGCTCGGCGCGGTCTTCCTCGAGGCCGCCGGCTGGGAGCGGCCGCACTGGTACGAGGCCAACGCCCACCTGGTGGACCAGCTGCCGGAGGAGTGGGCGCCGCCGGCGCGCGACGACTGGGCGGCGAGGTTCTGGTCACCGATCGCGGCCGCCGAGGCGTGGAAGACCCGCACCGCCGTCGCCATGTACGACATGACCCCGCTCAAGCGGCTGGAGGTCAGCGGCCCCGGCGCGCTGGACCTGCTGCAGCGGCTCACCACCGGCCAGATGGACAAGTCGGTCGGGTCGGTCACCTACACCCTGGCGCTCGACGAGGCCGGCGGGGTGCGCAGCGACCTCACCGTCGCGCGGCTGGGCGAGCAGCTGTTCCAGGTCGGCGCCAACGGCAACCTCGACCTCGACCTGCTCCGGCGGGCGGCGCCCGCCGACGGCACCGTCCAGGTGCGCGACACCACCGGCGGCACCTGCTGCATCGGGCTCTGGGGCCCGCTCGCCCGCGACCTGGTGCAGAAGGTCACCACCGACGACTTCACCAACGACGGGCTGAAGTACTTCCGCGCGAAGCGGGCCACGCTCGGCGGCGTGCCGGTCACCGCGATGCGGCTGTCCTACGTGGGTGAGCTGGGCTGGGAGATCTACACCAGCGCCGAGCACGGCCAGAAGCTGTGGGACGTGCTGTGGGCGGCCGGCCAGGACCTCGGCGTGGTCGCCGCCGGCCGGGCGGCCTTCAACAGCCTGCGGCTCGAGAAGGGCTACCGCTCCTGGGGCCACGACATGACCACCGAGCACGACCCGTACGAGGCCGGCCTGGGCTTCGCCGTCCGCGCGCAGAAGGGCGACTTCGTCGGCCGCGCCGCGGTCGCCGACCGCAGCGACGAGACGGTGCGCCGGCGGCTGGCCTGCCTGACCGTCGACGACGGTGTCAGCGTCGTCCTCGGCCACGAGCCGGTGTTCGTCGACGGCGAGCCGGCCGGCTACGTCACCAGCGCCGCCTTCGGGCACACGGTGGGCCGGCCCGTCGCCTACGCCTGGCTGCCCGCCTCGGCCGGCGTCGGGACGGCGGTGGAGATCCAGTACTTCGACCGCCGGATCGCGGCCACCGTCGCGGCGGAGCCGCTCGTCGACCCGGAGATGACCCGCATCCGCGGCTGATGGGAGGACCCCCTCCTCCCCACCCCTCGTGGTCCCGGGGTGGGGAGGAGGGGGTCACCCTCCGCCCGCCTCCGGGGAGGACCGCCCGTGCGCACCGACCAGCTCTCTGCCCCGGCTCCGGCGCCGGTGGTGCACCCGGTGGCCCGGCTGCTGCGGTCGGGGCGGCCGCTGGTCTGCGGGGTCCTCAACGTCACGCCGGCCTCGTTCTCCGACGGCGGGCGCTTCCTGCGGCCCGAGGTGGCCGTGGCGCGCGGCTGCTGACTGGCCGACGAGGGCGCCGACGTCCTCGACGTCGGCGGGGAGTCGACCCGCCCCGGTCCCGGCAGCCGACGGTCGAGCAGGACCTCGAGCGGGTGGTGCCGGTGGTCGAGGCCCTGGCCGCCCGGGTGGCGGTCCCGGTGCCGGTGGACACCTCGCGGCCGGAGGTCATGCGGGCCGCGGTGGCGGCCGGCGCAGGCATGGTCAACGACGTCCGGGCGCTGCGGCGGCCCGGCGTGCTGCGCGCGGTCGCCGAGCTCGGTGTCCCGGTCGCGCTCGTGCACATGCAGCGCTCGCCGGCGGATGTGCAGCGGGATCCACGCTACGGCGACGTGGTAGGCGAGGTGCACGCGTTCCTCGCCGAGCGGGTGCGGGCCTGCGTGGCGGCGGGCATCCGTCCCGAGCACCTGTCGTCGACCCCGGTTTCGGGTTCGGCGAGACCCTCGCGCACGACCTCGCCCTGCTCGCCGCGCTACCGCGGTTCGGCAGCCTGGGGGCGCCGGTGATGGTGGGGCTGTCGCGAAAGTCGATGCCGGGCGAGCTGACCGGCCGGGCGGTGGGGGAGCGGCTGGCCGGGTCGGTGACCGCCGCCGTCCTCGCCGTGCAGCGGGGTGCCTCGCTGGTGCGGGTGCACGACGTCGCCGCGACGCGGGACGCGCTCGCCGTGGCGCTCGCGGTGCCCGCCGGCTGACCGGCTCCCTGCAGGGGCCCTTCTTCAGAGGACCGCGCGGATGGTCCGTTCGAAGCCGACGACGTGCTCGCGGGCGAGGTCCTCCGCGCGGTCGGCGTCCCCGGCGGCGATCGCGCGGAGCAGCCCCACGTGCTCCCCGACGTGCTCGTCCACTGTGGGCAGCCGGTCGAGGAACAGGCAGAAGATCCGGGTCGCCAGGTTGTCGTAGCGGACCAGCACGTCCTCGAGGTGCGGGTTCCCGGCCGCCCGGTAGATCGACCGGTGGACGACGAGGTCCCAGCGCATCAGCTCGTCGCGCTCCACCCTGCTCACGTCGAGCTCCTCGATCCGCACGGCCAGCTGGTCCAGCTCGTCGCGCACGTGCCGCACGGCGTGCTCGGCGGCCCGGCGGGCGGCGAGGGGCTCCAGCTGGGCGCGGATCTCCGAGATGTGCGCCAGGTCGGTGATGTCCATGCCGGTCGCGAACGTGCCCCGGCGGGGGTAGGTGACGACCAGCCGGTCGCCCTCCAGCCGCTTGAGCGCCTCGCGGACCGGGGTGCGGCCCACGCCGAGGTCCTTGGCCAGCCCGTCGTCGTCGATCGGCTCGCCGGGACGGATCTCGAGCATGAGCAGCTGGTCGCGGATCGCCACGTAGGCACGGTCGGCCAGCGACGTCCCGACGGGATCGAGGTCCGACGGGGCAGCGGTCACGGCGGTCATGGTAAGTCCTGTTCGACGCGGGGTCTTGCCCCCTTGGAGCGAGCGACATATCGTTTGTCTCTCACTGATATATCAAGCGTACACCGAGGAGGCCGACATGGCGCTGCTGGGTGGGCGACCCGAGATGACGGACACCGCATGACGATCAGCGCGTTCGACCTGTTCAAGGTCGGTATCGGGCCGTCGAGCTCGCACACCGTCGGCCCGATGCGGGCGGCCGCGAGCTTCGCCGCCCGGCTGCGCGAGGACGGGCTGCTGGCGCGGACCGCGGGGGTGCGCTGCGAGCTGTTCGGGT
>NZ_JBJGYN010000101.1:0-5015 GCF_054050015.1 Geodermatophilus sp. SYSU D01176
CCCCCCCCCCCCCCCCCCCCCCCCCCCCCCCCCGCCCCCCCCCCCCCCCCCCCCCCCCCCCCCCCCCCCCCCCCCCCCCCCCCCCGGGGCCCTCGACCGAGCGGCTGCGCGCTGGTCGGGGACGGCACTCGAGCCGGGGTGGACCGGTCGCGGGGCCCGGAGGGGCCCCGGCCGGGACACGGGCAGCGGCTCCGCGCTGGTCGGGGACGGCACGTGGCCGCGGTGTCGGCCGGTAGGCCGACGATGAGGAGAGCTCAGCTGTCGAGGTTGGCCATGACGTGCTTGACGCGGGTGTAGTCCTCGAACCCGTACATCGACAGGTCCTTGCCGTAGCCGGAGTGCTTGAAGCCGCCGTGCGGCATCTCGGCGACCAGCGGGATGTGCGTGTTGATCCAGACGCAGCCGAAGTCCAGCGCCCTGCTCATCCGCATGGCCCGGCCGAAGTCCCTCGTCCAGATGCTGGAGGCCAGCCCGTACTCGACCCCGTTGGCCCAGGCGAGGGCCTGCTCCTCGTCGGAGAACCGCTGCACGGTGATGACCGGGCCGAAGACCTCCTTCTGCACCAGCTCGTCGTCCTGCCGCAGCCCGGCCACGACGGTCGGCTCGACGAAGAAGCCGCGGTCGCCCAGCCGGCGGCCACCGGCGGTGATCTCGGCGTGGTCGGGCGCGCGGTCGAGGAACCCGGTGACGTGCGCGAGCTGGTTGGCGTTGTTGACCGGCGGCACGAGCGCGTCCTCGTCGCCGGCGCCGCCCTCGTACGTCGTCCGGGTGTTCCGCGCCTGCTCGGTCAGCGCCGCGACGAAGTCGTCGTGGATCCCCGGCCCGGCCAGCACGCGGGTGGCGGCGGTGCAGTCCTGCCCGGCGTTGAAGTAGCCGGCGACCGCGATCGCCTCGGCGGCCGCCTCGAGGTCGGCGTCGTCGAAGACGACGACCGGCGCCTTGCCGCCCAGCTCCAGGTGCACCCGCTTGACGTCGCGCGCGGCCGACTCGGCCACCGCCATGCCGGCCCGCACCGACCCGGTGATCGAGACCATCTGCGGCGTGCGGTGCTCCACCAGCGCCCGCCCGGTGTCCCGGTCGCCGCAGAGCACGTTGAGGACCCCCGCCGGGAGGAACTCGGCGGCGAGCTCGGACATCCGCAGCGTCGTCGCCGGCGTGGTGTCGCTGGGCTTGAGGACGACGGTGTTGCCGGCCGCGATCGCGGGCGCGAACTTCCAGACCGCCATCATCATCGGGTAGTTCCACGGCGTCACCTGGCCGATGACCCCGACGGGCTCCCGCCGGATCCAGGACGTGTGCCCGGCCATGTACTCCGCGGCCGCCTTGCCCTCGAGGTTGCGCGCGGCGCCGGCGAAGAACCGGATCTGGTCGACCATCGGCGGGATCTCCTCGCTCGCGGTCAGCCCGAGCGGCTTGCCGGTGTTGCGGCTCTCCAGCGCCACCAGCTCCTCGCCGTGCGCCTCGATCGCGTCGGCGAGGCGGAACAGCGCCAGGGAGCGCTCCGAGGGGGTGGCGTCCCGCCAGCCCGGGAAGGCGCCCGCCGCCGCGGTGTAGGCCCGGTCGACGTCCTCGGCCGACGACACCGGCGCGGAGGCGAACACCTCGCCGGTCGCCGGGTCCACCAGGTCCATCCGGCGGCCGTCGGTGGCGTCGACGTGCTCCCCGCCGACGAAGTTGCGCAGCTCGAGCTTCTCGCTCACCGGTGTTCCTCTCGTCGTGCATCCCGGAGGTGCCGGGACCGCTGATCCGGTGGCAATGGTCACCGTCCACTGCTGATCTGTCCAGTGTCGCGGGATGAGACGACGGATTCCTCAGGCGGATGGTGGGTGCAGGGCCAGCCAGAGCTCGGCCCGCACGCCGGGGGAGTCCAGGTCGCGGCCGAGCAGCTCCTCGGCTCGCCGGATCCGCTTGCGCAGCGTGTGCCGGTGGACACCCAGGCGGGCCGCGGCCGGCTCCCACTGCCCGTGCGCGGCCAGCCAGACCCGCAGCGACTCGACCAGGTCGCCCGGGCCCGCGCGGTCGGCGGCGACCAGGGGCGCCAGCGCGGCCTCGGCGAAGGCGGCGGTGGCTCCCGGGTCGAGCAGGGCGGACAGGCCCCGACCGGCGAGGTCGGCGAAGGCGGTGACCGGCTGTCCGGCGGCCCGGCCGTGACCGGCCGCCTGACGGGCCTGCCGCACGCCGTCGGCGAGCCGGTCCCACGGCACCGGCGGCGCAGTGCCGAGAACGGCACCGGGCACCCGCTCGGGCAGGACAGCCACCCGCCCGGCCAGCGGGCCGTCGGCCGGCACCAGGACGACGAGGGCGTCGTCGAGCTCGGCCGACAGCACCGGCTCGCGGGCGTGGGCGGCCGCGTCGGCGGCCACGTCGACGGCGGCGGCCCGCTGCTCCGGGCTGCCCAGCACGGCCAGCGCCAGCACCGGCTCGGCCGGCAGCTGCTCGCCGAGCGCCGCCACCACCGGCCCGGCCGCGGCGGTCTGCCCGGCGAGCAGCAGCTGCAGGATCGCCGCCCGCAGCGCCGCGGTGCCGCTGTCGAGCGCCCGGGACTGCTCCAGCCGCAGCGTGAGCAGCAGCGCGGCCGCGTTGACCACGTGCCGGTCGCCCGCCGAGAAGGGCCCCGGTCGGCCGACGGCGAGGAAGCCGCGGACCCGCGAACCGGTGCCCAGCGACTGCAGCAGCACCGTCTCGCCGGGCTGGGTGAGCGCCGCGCCGGCCGGCGGCCGGGCCGCCCGCAGCCGGTCGACCGCCGCGCTCAGGTCGCCGGCGCGGCCCCGGGCCGACGGCGGCGCGGCCTCCAGCGGCGTCCCCGCGGCGTCGACCAGCAGCGCCCACCCGCCGAGGTGCCGGGCCAGCCGGTCGACGACGGTGCCCGGCGCGCCGGGGGCGACCGCGGCCCGGGTCAGCTCCCGCTGCACCGTCGACGTCCGGGTGACCGCGGCGTACTCCTCGGCGGCGAGCGCGCTGGAGACCGTCCGCGACAGGGCGATGAACGGCGTCTGCCGGGGCACCTCGAGGACCGCCAGCCCGTGCTCGTCGGCCGCGGCCACCAGCTCCGCGGGCACCTCCGCGTGGGTGAGGCCGGTGCCGAGGCCCAGGCCGACCACGCCGGCCCCGGCCAGCCGGCGGACGTAGCCGGGAGCGTCGTCGGGCGCCAGCGCCAGGCCGGTCGTCAGCAGCAGCTCGCCGCCCGAGAGGAACGGCGTCGGGTCGGCCAGCTCGCTGACGTGCACCCAGGAGATCGCCCGGTCCACCGGCGCGCTGCGCGTGTGCAGGGTGAGCTCGAGCGACGCGGTACCGAGCAGCGTCGCGACGGTGACCGGCACGGGCAGGACCTCTCGACGATCTGGACACCCGGACGCCCCGGGAGCGCCGATCCGGACGGTACCGGGGGAGACGTGCGCCACGGACCCTGGTCGCGAGGACCTCCCCCGTCGGGGGAGGCCGGCCCCGCGAGGAGACAGCGATGACCGACCTGCTCACCGGCCCCGACACCGTCGCCCAGGAGCGGCGCCTGGTCACCGAGGTGCCCGGCCCCCGCTCCCGCGAGCTGGCCGCCCGCCGGGCCGCCGCGGTGACCTCCGCCGTGGGCAGCGTCCTGCCGGTCTACGTCGAGCGCGCCGCCGGCGGCGTGGTGGTCGACGTCGACGGCAACTCCTTCATCGACCTCGGCTCGGGCATCGCCGTCACCAACGTCGGCCACGCCGCGCCCGAGGTGGTGGCCGCCGTCCAGGCGCAGGTCGCCGCCTTCACCCACACCTGCTTCATGGTCGGGCCCTACGAGGGCTACGTCGCCGTCGCCGAGGAGCTCGACCGGCTGACCCCCGGCGACCACGAGAAGCGCTCGGCGCTGTTCAACTCCGGCGCCGAGGCCGTGGAGAACGCGGTCAAGGTGGCCCGGGTGGCCACCGGCCGCTCGGCGGTCGTCGTCTTCGACCACGCCTACCACGGCCGCACCAACCTCACGATGGCGCTGACGGCGAAGAACATGCCGTACAAGCACGGCTTCGGGCCGTTCGCCGGCGAGGTGTACCGGGTGCCGATGTCCTACCCGTACCGCGACGAGCCGGGCACGACCGGTGCGCAGGCCGCGGCGCGGGCGCTGTCGATCGTCGAGACGCAGATCGGTGCGGGCAACGTCGCGGCCGTGCTCATCGAGCCGATCCAGGGCGAGGGCGGGTTCGTCGTCCCCGCGCCGGGCTTCCTCCCGGCCCTGGCCGACTGGTGCCGCCGCTCGGGTGCGGTCTTCATCGCCGACGAGGTGCAGACCGGCTTCTGCCGCACCGGCGCGTGGTTCGCCGCCGAGCACGAGGGCGTCGTCCCCGACCTGGTCACCACCGCCAAGGGCATCGCCGGCGGCATGCCGCTGGCCGGGCTGACCGGCCGCGCCGAGCTGATGGACGCCGTGCACACCGGCGGCCTGGGCGGCACCTACGGCGGCAACCCGGTGTCCTGCGCCGCCGCGCTGGCCAGCATCCGCACCATGCGCGACCAGGACCTGAACGGCGCCGCCCGCGCCATCGAGGCCACCATGCTGCCGCGGCTGCGAGCGCTGCAGGAGCGCACCGGCGTGATCGGCGACGTCCGCGGCCGGGGCGCGATGCTCGCCGTCGAGGTGGTCACGCCGGGCACGAACGAGCCCGACGCCGCGCTGGCGAACGCCGTCTCCAAGGCCTGCCACGCCGAGGGCGTCATCACCCTGACCGCCGGCACGTTCAGCAACGTGCTGCGCTTCCTGCCCCCGCTCACCATCGGGCAGGACCTGCTCACCGAGGCGCTGGACGTCCTCGACGCCGCCTTCGACGCGCACGTCGGGAAGTGAGCGCCCCGGCCGCCGGCGCCCGCCGCCGGCTGACCCTGCGTCCGGAGGGCCCGGCCGGCAGCGGCCGGGTGGGCGGCCTGGTCACCTGGCCGGCCGTCCGCCCGCTGCTGGCCGACGTCGTGCCGGTCTTCGACCGGCTCGGGGTGCGGGTGGCCGACGCCGCCGCCGTCCCCGGGGACGACGGCGCGCCGGCCACCCG
>NZ_JBJGYN010000102.1:0-4599 GCF_054050015.1 Geodermatophilus sp. SYSU D01176
CCGCGCGCCCGCCCCCCCCCCCCCCCCCCCCCCCCCCGCCGCCGCGCCCGCCCCCCCCCCCCCCCCCCCCCCCCCCCCCCCCCCCCCGGCCGCGGCGAGACGGGCGGTCTCGCACGGTTGCAGGCCTCGGAGCGCGCGAGATCGCCGATCTCGCCGGCTGATCCCGAAGCGACCCCGTCGACGCCACCCGGGCCGCCGCCCCCGGGCGCCGTCGAGGCTGACACCGGTGTCGGTCGTGGTGGTGCTGGTGGTGGAGGCGGCCTCGGCGGTCGTGCCGCGCGCGGCCGCGACGGGGACCACGGCGGCCAGGAGGACGGCGGCGAGGGTCGTGCTCGCCTACGACGGGATCATCGAGGCCGATCCGACGCACGAGACGGTCGTCGTCCTGACCGACGCGGCCGGGGACATCTCCACCGCCGGGTCTCACCGCCGCCGACCACCTGCTGTTGCTGCTGGTCGTCCCCCTCGTCGTCGCGGGGAGGTGGCAGCGTCGGGCGGGCCTCGTCCCGACGCTGCGCCGGGTCCTCGCCGCGCACCGACCCGCTGCGGCCGGAGGCGGCACTCACCTCCTCGGGCGGCTGAGGTCCGCCGGCGGGGCTACGGGGGACGTCGGCGTGGGGGCTCGGGCGGCGGTCCGGAGCAGCCGCTCCGGCCGGTCAGCGGCCGGTGCGACCGCGGTAGCGGGCGGCGCGCTTGGCGTTGGCGGCGCGACGGCGCTCGCTGTCCCGCAGCTCACGCCGGTGCGCGGCCTCCTCGCGGCGCGCGGTGGCGGTGCCGGCCGGGTAGCCGGCCTTCACGACCCGGTTCTCGGTGGTCTCCGGCATGTAGGCCAGCGAGTAGATGAGGCCGAGGAAGATCCCGCCGCCGGAGACCGCCGCGCGCAGCCCCAGCGGGGCGGGCAGGAAGACCATGATTAGCGCGATCGGGATCGACATCTGGACGAGCATGCGAGCCACGTGTCGCAGGCCCCAGGTGCGGGTGGTGGTGTCGAACAGCACCCAGCCGCGGTGCCGGGCGGGCAGGCTGCCGCCGAGGGCGTACCACAGCCAGCGGTGCGGAGCGGGCCGGACGATCGGCTCGGTGGTGTCGTGCTCTGCCGGCTCTGCCATGGCCCCTGTGTGCTCCTGCTCGACGACGGTCACGCCTCCATGGTGCACCACGACGCTGGGTGCACCAACGGTTGGGGTACCAACTTTCCGTCCACCCGAGGCGATCTCGGTCACACCGTCGTGGGTCAGGCGACGGTGGCCTCGGGCCCGCTCTCGCCCTGCGTGCCGGGATGGGCGAGGGCCTGCTGGGACGCGGCGATCACCTGGGTGAGCGCCTCGTGCAGGCTCATCAGCTGCTCGACCGGCATGCCCAGGCGCTCCACGATGCCGGCGGGGATCTTCTCCGCCTGCTCCCGCAGCGCGGTCCCCTCGTCGGTCAGCGCGAGGGCGAGGTTGCGCTGGTCCTTCGGGTCCCGCTCGCGGCGCAGCAGCCCGGCCGCCTCCAGCCGCTTGAGCAGCGGCGAGAGCGTGCCGGGGTCCAGCTGCAGCAGGCCGGACAGCGCCTTGACCGAGAGCGTCCCGTGCTGCCACAGCGCCAGCATCACCAGGTACTGCGGATGGGTCAGCCCCAGTGGCTCGAGCACCGGCCGGTAGACGGCGACCACGTTGCGGGCGGCCACCGACAGCGCGAAGCACACCTGCCGCTCCAGGGCGAGCACGTCCCCGGAATCGAGCGGGACCTGGGGCGTCTGGTCGGTCGTCACGCCCCCAGGCTAGAGCCGTGGCACGCCAAGGGTTGGTTCACCAACCATCAGATCCGCCTCGGCCCCGCACGGGTCCCGGCCGGCGACGTCACCGGGAGCCGTCGGCGGCAGCGCGGTGTCGCTCGTCAGTCCCGGCGACGCATCGCGGCGATGCCCGCCTGCCAGGCCTGCTCCGTCACGCCGTCCTCGGGGAACCGCTCGGTGAGCTCGAGCAGGACCATGCCGTGGATGAAGGCCCATGCCGCGCGGGCGCGGGCGGGGCTGCCCGTGGCCCGCTGGAGCGGCGCCGCGGTGCGCTCCTCCAGCCCCGGAGGTAGGTGGGCACGGGGCAGGGGGCGGTCGGTCATCATCCGGTACAGGTGCGGGTGCGCTCGGGCGAAGGCGCGATAGGCCGCGACGAAGGCGGCGAGGGGCTCCCCAGCGCCGTCCGTGGCGGCCTCGAAGGCGGCGGCGGCCTCCTCGAAGCCGGTGATGACGATGGCCACCTCCAGCGCCTCCTTGCCCGGCAGGTGCTTGTAGAGGGAGGGGGCCCGGATCCCGAGGGCCTCGGCGACCCGGCGCATGGTCAGCTCTCCGGGCCCCTCCCGCTCCAGGACGCCTCGGGCGACGGCCACGATCTCGCGGCCCCGGCTCGAGAGCGGGTCAGCCACGGGTCCGCGACGACGTGTGCTCGGCCCGAGTGCGGAGCGCCTCGTTCATCGCCACGAACGCCGGCAGCGTGTGCCGGTCCAGCGACGCGGCGAGGAACGGGACCAGCACCCCTCGGAAGTCCTCCCGGTGGATCAGTCGGGTACCGCTCCCGCGTGGCTCGAGCGTGAAGGTGTGCTCGACGTCCATCACGCCGGGCACCGCCAGCCTGCCGCGCCACCGCAACTGCCGGGGCGCGTCCACCTCGACCAGCCGGGGGCGCACGGTCATCGCGCGACCGCCCACCGGCTGCACGGTCAGGGTCAGCCTGCCGCCCGGCTGCACCACTCCCTCGGCCCGGACGATGAACGGGTTCCATGCCGGATACGCAGGGAGATCGGTGAGCACGCGCCACACCTGGTCCGGCACCGCGTCGATCTCGATGTCGGTGGACAGTCGCTTGGCCATGACGCTCCTCCTCGAGGGTGACGGTGTCGGCAGCCACACTGGCTAACGCCGTTAGCCCGCGTCAAGAGCCGCGTGGGCGGCCCGGGTCGGGGCCACTTCCTGTCGTACCCGGGGGCGATGCTGTGCCTGTCCGGATCGCACCGCCGGCGTCATCACTGCACCGGCGGGTCCGGGAGGAGGGGAGGACGAGATGAGGACGTACGACCCGGCGGACGGCATCCTCTACGTCCACCTGGCGCAGCACCCCGCCGCTCCCCCAGCGCCGCCACAGCACCACCACGCGTGCCACCGTCTCCCCACCGGCTATGCGAACGCCTCACTCCGGGCCAGGCTCGGTGATGTGCGCGCGGCCGGCGCCCGCCCCGCGCTCGTCGTCCTCCCCGGGGGGTCGGCGGCGGCCACCGGGCCGAACCCCGCGGCGCCGGCCCTGCGCCTGGCCCAGTAGCTCTGCGACGCCGAGGCCGGCTCGACCGCGACGGGTCAGGCGTCCGCCGGGCCGCACCGCCGACGTGGCCAAGGACCCTGTGCCGGCCCGCGGCCGAGCGCTCGGCTGGCCGGGGACGAGGGGACGACGGGGCCCAACCCGCAGGGGACCGAGCCACGGACGCTGCCGGTCCGCGGGGGTCGAGAGCCACACCAGCGCCCAGGCCCGGGCCACCCGCACGTCAGCACACCGGGAGACCGAACCGATGGCGGCCACCCTGCCGGCCCTGACGCCGGTCGAAGACAGCCTGTTCGTGACGCTCTGCTGCCGGGCGCTGGACGCCCGGTCGCCGCGACCCGTCCTCGGCGACGCCATGGCCGACGAGATCGTCCGCACGCTGGGCTACGACTGCGGCCAGTTGCACATCGACAGGAACCTCATGCTCAACGCGGCACTGCGGGCCAAGAAGCTGGACGAGATCGCGGCCCGGTTCCTGGCCGGTCATCCCGACGGCATCGGGCTCGATCTCGGAGCGGGGCTGGACACCCGGGCGCTCCGCATCGATCCGCCGTCCACCGTCGACTGGTACGACGTCGACTTCCCCGCGGTGACCGCCATCCGAGCGAGCGTGACACCGGACCGCGCGAACGCCCACGACGTCGGCGCGGACGTGACGGATCCGGACTGGCTGACCGCCGTCCCCTCCGACCGGCCGGCCGTCATCGTCGCCGACGGCCTGTTGGGGTTCCTCGCCCTGGACCAGGTCACGACCCTGCTGAACCGGCTCACGAGCCACTTCCCGAGCGGGGAGATCGCCTTCAACAGCCATCCCCGGTTCGCGATCTGGGCCATCAAGCACACCCGTGGCACCCGCTCCGTCGCCGACCTGATCAGGTTCCCCGGCTCCGACGACCCGCACGACCCGGGACGCTGGAACCCGGCCCTGACCCTGGTGAGGGAGATCCTGATCCCCCGGGAACCCGAGGTCGCCCAGTCCCCCGCAGTCCTCCGGGTGTACTACCGGCTGGCGGCGCACAGCACGTCCCTGTCCCGGAAGGGGACCGTCGTGCTGCACTACCGCTTCTGACCGGCGCCACGACCGGCCACCGACGCACCGCGCCGGAAGGCCGGGCGGGATCCCGCGAGGCGCGGGGCCCCGCTCCCGCCCCGTCGCTACGCGCGGGGCGCGCCTGCCCGACCCTGCGGAGGAACGGTCAGGCCGGTCACCGGGGTCCGGTGGTTGCCGCCGGGGCCGGCCGGCACCCGGCCGTCCGGCTCGGGCCGCCCCGGGGCCTGCGCCCCGGCCGCGGCGCCGGGCGCACCGGCG
>NZ_JBJGYN010000103.1:0-4174 GCF_054050015.1 Geodermatophilus sp. SYSU D01176
CGCCGGTGCGCCCGGCGCCGCGGCCGGGGCGCAGGCCCCGGGGCGGCCCGAGCCGGACGGCCGGGTGCCGGCCGGCCCCGGCGGCAACCACCGGACCCCGGTGACCGGCCTGACCGTTCCTCCGCAGAGCCTGCCCACGGGGGAGGCCATCGGCCGGCCGCAGGATCCGCGCGACTAGCGCCCCGGCCAACGGGTGAGGGCCTCCCGGCGACGGAGCTGCGTGCTGCTCGTCGCCGGGAGGCTTCTCGATGCCCGGGCCGTGCCGACCGGGGCGAGTGAGGGGCCGGCCGCCGGGGTGGTGCTGTGCGACCTCGAGGTCAGGTGGACCGGTCAGCCGTCCCGAGGGCCGCTGTGGCAGCGCTGTCGTAGGCCCTCAAGGCGATGTGACGAAACTCGTCGTGGGTTCGGGGACGGGGGTCTCAGGGCTGCACCGTAGGCCCGATCGGGCTGATGCCGGAGTCGGGAGCGGACGCCGGTGCACCGGCCGCTCTGTGCGGGGGCTGTTCGCCGATCACGTGCTCATCGCCTCGGAGCCGACGAGCCGCTCCTCGGACGGTGATGGGGACCGGTCCGCCGGGCCGGGAAAGGCCGGTGGCGGCGCACGACTCGGTGGGCGGATCCCGCCAGGTCGGCCGCAGTGCATCGACTGACAGTGCATCGACTGACAGGGCATCGGCTGACAGGGCATCGACTGGCCGTGCAGCGAGGCTTGCACCGTCGAGGACGCCGGTGAGCAGCACGACGTCCGGCCGGCCCGGCGTGTGCGGATCGAGCGCGCCCACAGCTGGGCCCTGGAACCACCACCCAGCCACTCGCTCGTGTCCGGTGGGGCGGGAGGGTGACAGCTCGCGTGGACGTCGCGCAGGGGCCCCTGCGCCGGGCTCCGCCCGGCCTGGCCCTGCGTCGCCTACGGCAAAACGCACTCGGCCGCCTGTGACCGGGGGACCGGTGGGGCGCCCGAGCCACCCGTCGCAGCGCCGCTCGTTCGCGGCCAGCCGCGCCCGGCGGCCTGGGGCGTGGATGCGGGAAGCCCGTCGCACCGACGACCGCGGTCCTCGGCAGAAACCGCCACGGTGACGCACCGGCCGAACCGGATGGTGCGGGCTGCCATGGCGAGAAGGCCGCAGCCCGTTCGCACGCCTGGACCGCCGTCACCACGTCGACGGCGGTCCAGGGGCGGCGCTACGGCCGTGGGCCGCCCAGCCGCTGCCTGCGGGGGCGGCCGAGGGTCAGGACGCTGCCTGCACGGCCGAGCGCAGTTGCCGGCGCCACCGGGTGAACAGGCGGGGCTGGTTCATCCCGAGGACGGCCACGGGGTGCCCGTCGCGCTCGTAGGCCACGAGGAAGCTGCGGTCGGCGCAGCTACCCTCCACCACACGGGCGACGTCGCCCTCGCGGCGCGATCCCGCGAACTGGATGCGGGCGCCGTACTGGTCGGACCAGAAGTAGGGCACCGGCGTCGGCGCCGGCTCCTCGGAGCCCAGCAGCGTGGCGACCGCGGTGGCCGGTTGCTCGAGCGCGTTGGTCCAGTGCTCGATGCGCACGTGCCGCTCCGCGAAGGCCGACCACGTCGCGGCGCAGTCGCCGACCGCGACCACGCCCGGGATGTTCGTGCCCCCGCGCGCGTCGGTGAGGACGCCGTTGCCGAGGGCCACGCCGGAGTGGGCCAGCCACTCGATGTTCGGTGTGGCGCCGATCCCCACGACCACCACGTCGGCCGGCAGGCGCGTGCCGTCGTTCAGTTCGACGGCCTCGACCCTGCCGGTGCCGACCAGTCCGGCGACCCCGGTGCCGGTCAGCAGGCGGGTGCCGTGGTCGGCGTGCAACCCGGCGCAGACCGCCCCCATGTCGGCGCCCAACGGGCCGGCGAGCGGGACGGGCTGGGTCTCGACGACCGTGACGTCCAGCCCGAGCGTGCGGGCCGTGGAGGCGACCTCCGCCCCGATGAAGCCGGCCCCGATCACGACGAGGCGCTCAGCGGCGGCCAGGTCCTCTCGCAGGGCGATCGCGTCGTCCAGGGAACGCAGCACGTGCACGCCGTCGAGCCCATCGCTGCCGGGTAGGCGTCGGGCGCGGGCGCCGGTGGCGAGGACGACACCATCGGCGCGGATCTCGCTGCCGTCCTCCAGCAGCACCGAGCGGCTGAGGTGGTCCAGGCCGACCGCCGTGGTGCCCAGCCGCCACTCGACACCCAGGTCCGCGTCGTCCGGTGCGCCCAGGGCGATGTCGTCCAGCGAGGCCGTGCCGGCCAGGAACTCCTTGGACAGGGGCGGGCGGTCATAGGGGGCGTGCACCTCGTCGCCGATGACGACGATGCGGCCGTCGTAGGACTGCTCCCGCAGCGCGCGCGCAGCCGAGAGGCCGGCCAGGGAGGCCCCGACCACGGCGACCGCGGGGCTCATGCGGCACCGTCCGCGGTGGCCCCCGGCTGCACGTAGACCATGCCGTCCTGCACGACGACCCGGTGTGTGCGGACCGGTGTCTTGGCGGGCGGGCCGGACACCTTCCCGGTGCGCAGGTCGAAGCAGGAGGCGTGCAGGGGGCACTCGACCGCGCAGCCGTCCAGCCAGCCGTCGGCCAGCGAGGCGTCCTGGTGCGTGCACGTGTCGTCGATCGCGTAGAACTCGCCGTCGACGTTGAAGACCGCGATGGGCTCGTCGGCTTCCACTCGGGTCGCCTCGCCGGGCGGCAACGCGGTTGTGGGGCAGACCGGGATCATGGGCGCTCCAGGCTCGTCGTTGTTGCGCTTCTCGCAACGCACTGCCTATGACGCAACAGCATGGTCCAGCGGCCCCGGTGGCGTCAAGAGGCGCCGGGTGCCCCGCCGTCCGCCACCTACGCTGAGGTCATGAGTGGGTCGCAGGGTCAGAACGCGGAGCGGGGCTCGGTCACCGTCGTCCAGTCGGTCGACCGGGCGCTGAGCGTCCTGGAGATCCTCGCGGCCCACGGCGAGGTCGGCGTCACGGACATGGCCGCCGAGCTAGGGGTGCACAAGTCCACGGCCTTCCGGCTGGTTGCGGCGCTGGAGAGCCGGGGCTTCGTCGAGCAGTTGGCCGATCGGGGGAAGTACCGGCTGGGCTTCGGTGTCGTGCGCCTGGCCGGCGCGGCCGCCGTCCAGCTGGACATCGCCCGGGAGGGGCGGCCGTTCTGCGACGCGCTGGCCGCCGACCTCGAGGAGGCGGCGAACCTCGCCATCCTGGACGGCGACCGTGCGGTGAACGTCAGTCAGGCTCGGGGGCCGGGGGCGCTCAGTACGCACAACTGGGTGGGACAGGGCACGCCTCTGCACGCGACGTCGAGTGGCAAGGTGCTGCTGGCCTACGCTCCTGACGCCGTTCGCAAGGACGTGCTCTCCCGGGAGTTGCCGCGCTTCACCCCTGCGACGATCACTGATCCCGAGGCGTTGCAACGGGACCTCGACCGGATCGTCGAGCAGGGGTGGGGATCCACGGCGGAGGAGTACGAGATCGGACTCAACGCCGTCGCCGCGCCTGTCCGGGGCGCGGATGGCGACGTGATCGCCGCCCTCAGCGTCTCGGGGCCGTCCTTCCGGATGGGCTCGGAGGAGTTCCCGAGGCGCGCCCGGCGGGTGACGTCAGGCGCTGAGGAGCTGAGCAGGAAGCTGGGCTTCTTCGGTCTGGCCCGCTGACCCGGCGGGCGCTGCTGCCCGTGGTGGTCGAGACGTCGCTCCGACCTCGCCGCGACCCCCTCGGTCGCAGTGTGTGGACACCGGGCGACTGGAACGGCGTCGGCAGCGCGCTCCGTGCACACGTCACCTCGTCGCGCCGTCCGGATGGTGCGGCCTGCTCTGCCGTCTCCTGTCGCGGTGCAGGGCGGTGCCGCGTCCGGTGGGGAGTCCCCGGCGCGGCTCCGTGAGAACGAGGGTCGAAAGTTGTTGCGCTATGCGCGAGCCGCTGTTTAATGTGCAACACATCGGTCGTCTTGAGCTCGCTGGTGGGCGACGACCGAGGCGTGTCGCAGACCTGCGTTGTCCGACTTCCGGCGTCCCCAGATCGCCCGACGGAACCCCGAGGTGCCGTATGACCACCACCGACCTGCCCGCGAGCCTGATCTCCACGCTGCCGGGCCAGTACTACACCGACCCGGCCATCTTCTCCCTCGAACAGGCCCGGATCTTCGAGACCATGTGGTTCTGCGCGGTGCGGTCGGCCGA
>NZ_JBJGYN010000104.1:0-2959 GCF_054050015.1 Geodermatophilus sp. SYSU D01176
CTGTCCAGGACCAGCTGCGCTGCCCGCTGCCGGAACTCCTCGGGGTACTTGCTCCGTCGGCCCAACGGGGCCTCCCTCCTTGGCTGATGCCAAGTCTGGAGGTGTTCAGCCGACGGGGGTCACTTCAACCATCGTGCTCTGCGTGGTCGTCTCGATGGTGACCGTGGTCCTGGTGACGACCTTGATTGTGACCAGGTCGGCCGAGGCTGTCGCCCAGGTCGCCCAGGCCCTCTCAGCCCTCTTGGGACTGCTGGGCGTGGGGGAGATCGTGAGACGACTCATGCGCTGACTCCCTGACAGTCAGGTCCCGAGGAGCGATGTGCTCCCTTCGGGGCCCTGACACAGGGAGTAACTCCTCAGCTCGCGGTCAGCCGGATGCGGACCAGGGCGGCGGTGTGCGGGAACCCGAAGCCGACCCGACACGTGGCGCGGACGGCGACCCGGTCACTGGTGAAGAACACCGACCGGTCGGCCTTAACCTCGGCGTCGTGGCGGACGGCGGTGACCAGCCGGTCGGCGGGCAGGCCCCAGACGGTGCCGACCGGGGCCTCCGGCGAGTTCAGCAGCGGCACCCCGAAGATCATCCTGCTGCGGGTCGGCTGGGTCGGGTCCGGCTGGAGCGGCGGCTTGCCCGAGCCGGTGGCCTCCTTCATGTTCGCCAGCACCAGGGCGGTGGCCCGGCTGGTGACGAAGGCGGTGAGCTGCGCGCCGACGTTGGCGGCGAGCATCTGGGCCTCGGCGAAGGCGTCCAGGTCGGTCGGGGCGGCCAACCCATCGGGCTGCTCCCCGCCCTGGGCGGTTCCGTCACCGAAGAATGCGGCGTCGACCTTCCGGGCGATGTCGCGGGCCAGGCCGCGCCCGACCTCGGCGGTGGCCTCCGGTGAGCTGTCCTCGGCCAGCTCGGAGGTAACGACGGAGAGGCCGGCCACCTTCTTGGTGACCACGTCGACCTCGGCCGTGGCGAGATCGGAAACCGGGATTTCCGCGCCCTCGGCGACACACGCGGCGGTCGGGTCGGCGGTGACGGCGGGCAGCCGGACCGACGGGGCTGTCGGCCGCAGCACCCGGCTGCACAACGGGTTGAGGGCCACGGACGCGGCCAAGACGGGCTTGATGAGCAGACTCTCAACCTGCTCGGGGGCAGGAGGGGTCCGGCGGTGCCGGTGGTCAGGGTCATGCGCGCTGGCTCCGAGAGTAAGCCCCGGTACTAATGGGGTGATCCCTCGGGCCACGGAGCCGGCGGGCGCGCCGCTGGCGCATCGTGCTGGCCCGGCCGTGGGCCACGAACCGACGCGGCCGGACTAGCTGGTGTCGATCATGACAGCCGTGGGTGACAGTCTCGCGGCATAAGGCGCACAGCCCGGCGATGGGGTCTCCACACGACCGGCCTGATCCACCGCTGGTCAAGACAGCGCCGCGGCACGAGCCAGACGCGACGGACCCCGCCGTCCTTGTCAGGGATGGCGGGGTCCGTCGATCGTGCTGATTGCCGCGCTCACTCGCCGCAGACCTGCTCGAAGGCGGTATCAGACGCGGGCGGCGGTTGCACGAAGTTGTACCCCGGTCCACCTGCCGGCTCTCCGGCGGCAGGAACCGGCTGGCAGAGTGAGTACCCAGGGGGGCCTGGCTGCGCAAAGGCTGGGGTCGCACCGACCGCTGCGAGGGAAGCACCGGCAGCGGCCACAAACAAGGCTCGACGAAGCGTGATCATCGAATTGCCTCCGATCTCGCCATAGCGCCGGGCGGCTGCTTCGCCCTAACGGAGTTGGCGAGGGCCGCGAATGTATCGGCCACTCTCGGCAGCGTCCACACCCCCTCGAGCCATCCGTCACCAAGGACTAGAAACACGCCAGCCAACTACAGAACATCAGTGCGCCACTACGCAGAGCTGACTTTGCCGGGGGGGTGGTGCCATCTGTACGGTCGAGTAACCCGCTTCTCGATGGCTACCCAACGGGGCAGCAAACGCTCGCAACCGGGTGCTCCTGGCCTGTGGAGCGACGAAGGTGGCGAGCGAGACGGCGGCCGCCACGGTGGCAACCACTGCCGAGGCGTCGAGGTCCATCGGACCGGACAGTACGGGCTAGCCGTAGGGGAAGGGGAGTGTCGGCGACAAGCCCGGCGGGGCCGCCCGCGGAGAATTACTCGTATCCGCCGCGCAGCACCGATCCCCACGTGACGCCGCACCCCTGGTCGACGGCCGCCCGGCGGTCCTGACCGAACGAGGCCGTCGGTACCCGCGCACCCCTGGCCAGCCCCGGCTTCCACCGGACCAGCTCGCGGGCGTACTCGGTCACCTTCTCCGCATCGACCGCGCCGTTCTTGTCGACCATGTCGCTGTAGTCGCCGGGCATGAAGACGATTAGGTCGAAGCCGTCCTCCAGGGTGTCCGAGGCGATACGGATGTCGGCCTTCACTTCCTCGGCCGTCCGCGTGCAGTGCTCGGCCAGCCGCCTGAGTTGGGCACATAACCATAGTCAGGACACGAGTGACCCGCTTATGGTCCAACTCCGAGACGGTGACAGGGCCGGAAGAGTTCCTCGCCATCATTCATGGCACTGCCTCAGAGACGGCGGTTCTTGACACACTTGAAACCCTGGCCTAACGCAGAAGAAGCAGCCGGCAAGCTT
Source organism: Geodermatophilus sp. SYSU D01176 (assembly GCF_054050015.1). Taxonomy (NCBI): domain Bacteria; kingdom Bacillati; phylum Actinomycetota; class Actinomycetes; order Geodermatophilales; family Geodermatophilaceae; genus Geodermatophilus; species Geodermatophilus sp. SYSU D01176. Next base: position 2,631 of record NZ_JBJGYN010000104.1, read on the forward strand.
CTCTCCTTGGACTCCAACAGTCCGACTGGGACTGAAGGGATGCAAGTTCGTCGCTACGCGCTGACGGATGTTGAGCAGACGCCGCTTGGGCGCCTCTGGGCCTGTCTCCAAGAGTTGTGGTCGAAAACCCAGTGATGCACGGGAGAGGCCCGTTATGGGGCGTGTCCCTGGAGCCGCGGCGCTATGTCATGCCTCGCGTGCTTCGGTGACGTCCCCGCTGGTGGTGTAAGTCCAGGTCACCGCTCGCCTTGGTGATCACGCCAGGGGGCCACCGTGTGATGGTCAGCGAGACCACGGCAATGGTTCTCGCGGAAGGACACAGCACACGA
>NZ_JBJGYN010000105.1:0-2264 GCF_054050015.1 Geodermatophilus sp. SYSU D01176
ACGATGGGCGAGGCGTCGGGGCTGGTGTCGACGATGCCGGCCCAGGTGCGCAGCAGGTGCGCCCGGGCGAAGACGGGGAACAGCTCCACCGCGGCGGCCATCTGGCGCTCGATGATGTGGAACGCGCCGCGCTGGCCGTAGCCGTTGTAGGAGTCGACCCCGGCGCCCATGACCAGTTCGCCCTTGTGCGCCTGGGAGACGTACACGTGCACCGCGTTGGACATGACCACCGTGGGGTGCACCGGCTCGAGCAGCTCGGAGACCAGCGCCTGCAGCGGGTGGCTCTGCACCGGCACGCGGAAGCCGAGCATGTCGGTGAGCGTCGTGGTGTGCCCCGCCGCGCACAGCGCCACGGTGCCCGCGGCGATGTCCCCGCGGGTGGTCCGCACCCCGGTGACCCGGTTGCCCTCGGTGCTGAACCCGGTGACCTCGCAGTCCTGGATCAGGTCGATCCCGGCCTCGTCCGCGCGGCGGGCGAAGCCCCAGGCCACGTAGTCGTGCTTGGCGATGCCCGCGCGCGGCTGGTAGGTCGCGCCCAGCACCGGGTAGCGGATGTCGGTCGAGGTGTTGACGATCGGGCAGATCTTGCGGACCTCGTCGGGCTCGACCCACTCGGCGTCGACGCCGTTGAGCTTGTTGGCCTCCACCCGGCGCACGCTGTCCCGGACGTCCTGCAGCGTGTGCGCGAGGTTGAGCACGCCGCGCTGGCTGAACAGGATCGGGTAGTCCAGGTCCTCCTCGAGCCCCTCCCACAGCTTGAGGGCGTGCTCGTAGATGGCCGAGCTCTCGTCCCACAGGTAGTTGGACCGGATGATCGTGGTGTTGCGGGCCATGTTGCCGCCCGCGAGCCAGCCCTTCTCCAGCACCGCCACGTTGGTGATGCCGTGGTTCTTGGCCAGGTAGTGCGCGGTGGCCAGGCCGTGCCCGCCGCCGCCCACGATCACCACGTCGTAGGAGCGCTTCGGCTCGGGGTCCCGCCAGAGGAAGTCGGGGTGCTCGGGCAGGTCCGCGCCGGGGGTGCGGGGGTTCATCGGCCGGCCTCCGTCAGGTCGGGGTAGAGCGGGTGACGGTCGGCCAGCCGGGTGACCCGGCCGCGCAGCTCGGCGAGCTGTCCCTCGCCCACCGAGGGCCGCAACGCGGCGGCGATCACGTCGGCCACCTCGGCGAAGTCGTCCAGGTCGAAGCCCCGGGCGGCCAGCGCCGGGGTGCCGATGCGCACCCCGGAGCTCACCATCGGCGGGCGCGGGTCGAAGGGCACCGCGTTGCGGTTGACGGTGATGCCGATCGAGTGCAGCCGGTCCTCGGCCTGCCGGCCGTCCAGCTCGGACTCGCGCAGGTCCACCAGCACCAGGTGGACGTCGGTGCCGCCGCTCACGACGTTGACGCCGGCCGCGCGGGAGTCGGCCGCCAGCAGCCGGTCGGCGAGGAGGCGGGCGCCGGCCAGCGTGCGCTCCTGCCGCTCCCGGAACTCCGGCTCGCCGGCCAGCTTGAACGCCACCGCCTTGGCCGCGATGACGTGCTCCAGCGGCCCGCCCTGCTGACCGGGGAACACCGAGGAGTTGAACTTCTTGGCCAGGTCGGCGGTGGCCAGGATGACCCCGCCGCGGGGGCCGCCGAGGGTCTTGTGCGTGGTCGAGGTGACCACGTGCGCGTGCGGCACCGGCGAGGGGTGCAGCCCGGCGGCGACCAGCCCGGCGAAGTGCGCCATGTCCACCATCAGGTAGGCGCCGACCTCGTCGGCGATCCGCCGGAACTCCGCGAAGTCCAGCTGCCGCGGGTAGGCCGACCAGCCGGCCACGATCAGCTTGGGCCGCCGCTCGTGCGCCAGGCGCTCGACCTCGGCCATGTCGACCCGGTGGCTGTGCCGGTCGACGTGGTAGGCGGCGACGTCGTAGAGCTTGCCGGAGAAGTTCAGCCTCATGCCGTGGGTCAGGTGGCCGCCGTGGGCGAGGTCGAGGCCGAGGATGGTGTCGCCCGGCTGCAGCAGGGCCGACATCGCCGCGGCGTTGGCCTGCGCACCCGAGTGCGGCTGCACGTTGGCGTACTCGGCGCCGAACAGCGCCGTCAGCCGGTCGATCGCCAGCTGCTCGGTCACGTCGACGTGCTCGCAGCCGCCGTAGTACCGCCGCCCCGGATAGCCCTCGGCGTACTTGTTGGTGAGCACCGAGCCCTGCGCCTGCATCACCGCGACCGGGGCGAAGTTCTCGCTGGCGATCATCTCCAGCGTCGACTGCTGGCGGCGCAGCTCGGCCGCGATGGCCGCG
>NZ_JBJGYN010000106.1:0-2199 GCF_054050015.1 Geodermatophilus sp. SYSU D01176
GTCGGTATCGGGCCGTCGAGCTCGCACACCGTCGGCCCGATGCGGGCGGCCGCGAGCTTCGCCGCCCGGCTGCGCGAGGACGGGCTGCTGGCGCGGACCGCGGGGGTGCGCTGCGAGCTGTTCGGGTCCCTGGGCGCGACCGGGCACGGGCACGGCAGCGTGGGCGCGGTCGTGCTGGGCCTGGAGGGGGAGCAGCCGGACCTGGTCGACCCGGTCGCGGCCCAACCCCGCGTCGAGGCCGTCCGCCGGGAGGGCAAGCTGGCCCTGGCCGGCGAGCACCCGATCGCCTTCTCGGTGGACGACGACGTCGTGCTGCACCGGCGCAGGCGGCTGCCGTTCCACAGCAACGGCATGCTCTTCCGGGCCCTGGACGCGGAGGGCGCCGAGGTCGACCGGCGCGAGTACTACTCGGTGGGCGGCGGGTTCGTCCTGGACGAGGACGACGCCGGGAACCCGGCGCTCGTGGAGGACCCGACCCCGGTCCGGTACCCGTTCCGCACCGGGGAGGAGCTGCTGGCCCGCACCCGGGAGACCGGCCTGCGGATCAGCGACGTGATGCTGGCCAACGAGCTGTCCTGGCGCAGCGAGGCGCAGGTGCGCGCCGGGCTGCTGCACATCTGGTCGGTGATGCAGGAGTGCGTGCAGCGCGGCACCCGCACCACCGGGGTGCTGCCCGGCGGGCTGAAGGTCCGCCGGCGCGCGGCCGCGCTGCGCGAGCAGCTCGAGGCTCATCCGGACGAGGCCGATCCGCTGCGCGCGATGGAGTGGGTCACCCTCTACGCGCTGGCGGTGAACGAGGAGAACGCCGCCGGCGGGCGGGTGGTCACCGCCCCGACCAACGGCGCCGCCGGCATCGTGCCGTCCGTGCTGCACTACTACCGCGACTTCGTCGGCTCCTGCTCCGAGGACGGCGTGGTCCGCTTCCTGCTCACCGCCGCCGCGATCGGGCTGCTGTTCAAGGAGAACGCCTCCATCTCCGGTGCCGAGGTGGGCTGCCAGGGCGAGGTCGGCTCGGCCTGCTCGATGGCCGCCGCCGGGCTGGCCGAGGTGCTCGGCGGCACGCCGGAGCAGGTGGAGAACGCCGCCGAGATCGGCATCGAGCACAACCTGGGGCTGACCTGCGACCCGGTCGGCGGGCTGGTGCAGATCCCGTGCATCGAGCGCAACGCGGTCGGCTCGGTCAAGGCCATCACCGCCGCCCGCATGGCGGTGCGCGGCGACGGCCGGCACCACGTCTCGCTGGACAAGGCGATCAAGACCATGCGGGAGACCGGCGCGGACATGAAGGACAAGTACAAGGAGACCGCCCGCGGCGGGCTGGCGCTCAACATCGTCGAGTGCTGAGGAGGCACCCGTGTCCCACCCCTTCACCCTCACCCTCAGCTGCGCCGAGCGCCCGGGCATCGTGCGGGCGGTGAGCTCGTTCCTGTTCGAGCACGGCTGCGACATCGTCGAGCACCAGCAGTTCGACGACGCGCTGCGCGGGCAGCTGTTCCTGCGCACCGCGTTCGTGTGCGCCGAGGACACCGACGCCGACAGCCTCTCCAGGGCCTTCGCCGCGGCGGCCGACGAGTTCGGCATGACCTACCGCATCACCGGGGCCGAGCCGCCCCGCGTGCTGGTCATGGTGTCCAAGCTGGGGCACTGCCTCAACGACCTGATCTTCCGGTGGCGGGCCGGCAACCTGGGCGGCGAGCTGGTCGCGGTGGTCTCCAACCACGAGGACCTGCGGCCGATGGCGGAGGCCGCCGGGCTGCCGTTCGTGCACGTGCCGGTGACCCCGGCCACCAAGCGCGAGGCCGAGGCCCGGCTGCTGGAGCTGGTCGACCAGCACCGGGCCGACCTGGTCGTGCTCGCCCGGTACATGCAGATCCTCTCCGACGAGACGTGCGTGGCCCTGCACGGCCGGGCGATCAACATCCACCACTCCTTCCTGCCCGGCTTCAAGGGCGCCAAGCCCTACCACCAGGCCTTCGACCGCGGCGTCAAGCTCGTCGGGGCGACCGCCCACTACGTGACCCCCGACCTGGACGAGGGGCCGATCATCGAGCAGGAGGTCATCCGCATCGACCACGCCCACGACCCGCGGGCGCTGGCCACCGTCGGCCGGGACGCCGAGGCGCTGGCCCTGTCCCGGGCGGTCCGCTGGCACTGCGAGCGGCGGGTCCTGCTCAACGGGGCCAGCACGGTCGTCTTCCG
>NZ_JBJGYN010000107.1:0-2074 GCF_054050015.1 Geodermatophilus sp. SYSU D01176
CGGGGTGCGGCCCGCCAGAGTGGTGCAGGGCGACCCCCGCCCCCCCCCCCCCCCCCCCCCCCCCCCCCCCCCCCCCCCCCCCCCCCCCCCCCCCCCCCCCCCCCCCCCCCCCCCTCCGCCGTGTCAGAGCCGGTCGACGAACGCCAGCGCCCGCTGCCACGCCAGCTCCGCGGTCTCGGCGTCGAACTCGTCCGGGAGGCTCGGGTCGGTGAACAGGTGGCCGCTGCCCGGATAGCCGAACACCTCGACGGAGCCCCCGGTCCCCCGCACGTCGGCGACGAAGGCGTCGAGCCACTCGGGTGCGTGCTTCGGGTCGTCCTCGGTGTGGTGGACCTGCACCGGCACACCCGCCGGCCAGGCCTCGACCCCGAGCACCGCCAGCGGCAGCGCCCCGGCGAACAGCACGGCGCCGCGGCAGGCCCGCTGGGTGGCCACGTACTCGGCCATGCCGGCGCCGTTGGAGAAACCGGCGACGACGAGCCCGTCGGGCAGGTCCGCGACCGCGTCCACGGCCGCCTGCATGAGCGCCGGGAGGCCGATCCGGTCGACGTGCGCACCGGCCTCCTCGTAGTCGTCGAAGACCTGCCCGTCGTACTGGTCGACGACGAGGACGTCGTGGCCCGCGGACCGGAGCCGGTCCGCGGCGTCGGTGATCCCGGGCCGGACGCCGAGGACGGAGTGGAACAGCGCGATGGAGGCCATGGGACGAGCCTGCAGCGCCCTCGGTGACACCGTCCTGTCACCGTCTCCTGCGACGATCCCGCCGTGAACCGCACCGACCGGCTGCACGCGCTCACCGAGGAGCTGCGCCGTGCCGGCCCGCGCGGGAGGACGGCGCAGCGGCTGGCCGGGTGGCTGGAGGTGTCGACCCGGACGGTCAAGCGGGACGTGGCCGCCCTGCAGCAGGCCGGCGTCCCGATCCGGGCGAGCGCCGGGCCGGGTGGCGGGTACGTGCTCGACGCCGTCGCCACGCTGCCCCCGGTGAACCTCACCCCGGCGCAGGCGGTCGCGGTGGCCGTGGCGCTGACCGGGTCGGGCGACGCACCGTTCGCCGTCGACGGCCGGGCGGCGCTGGAGAAGGTGCTCGACGTGATGGGGCCCGCGGCCCGCGCCGAGGTGGAGGGGCTCGCCGGCCGGGTGTGGGTCCGCGGTCCCGCGGCTCCCCGGCCGCAGGCGGCCGCCGTGGTCGAGCAGGCGCTGGCGGACCGCCGGGTGGTCTCCCTGCGCTACCGCGACCGGCACGGGACGGCGACCCGGCGGCGGGTGGAGCCGCACCTCCTGGCCCGCACCGGCGAGCACTGGTACCTGGTCGCCTGGTGCCGGGAACGGCAGGCGCCGCGCTGGTTCCGCTGGGACCGCATCGAGGACGCCGCGCTCACCCCGGAGCCCGCGCCAGCCCGCGACGCGGCCCTCTTCGGCACCCCGCCGGACGACGCCCGCAGCGTCCGGTGAGAGGTGGACCGGCTCATGCCTCCAGGACTGCCGGCACCAGGGAAAACCCCTCCGCAGCGGCGGCACCTCGCAGGTGGCGGTCGAAGGCCGCGATCGTCTCGCACTCCGGGATCGCATCCCGAGCCGCCGACGCGCACGCCAACTGCACGGCGTCGTAGGCGCGCAACCCGTGCACCGCACACAGGCGAGCCGCCCTCTCGAGGACGGCCACCGTCGCGGTCACGATCGAGAACCTCGGCAGTTCCTCCTCGGTGCCGGACCAGTCGGCCTCGAAGGCGGACGTCAGCAATCGGGCCACACCTGCGTCCAGCTCCCCCAGGCGCTGCTTGCGCCAGATGGCGGAGGGCACCTCCACCCGCGCGAGCTGCGAGACGACGAGGGTGGACAGCTCGCGTACGCGCTCGTGCCCGGGCTCGTCGGCATAGAGCTTGACCAGCGCGCTGGAATCGGCGAAGACCGTCACGCCCGGTCGGACGCGATGATGTCGGACAGCTGCGTCCCTCGTCCGGCAGCGGCTCGTGCCGCTGCCACGGCGTCGGGGGCCGGCCGCCGCCGTCCGCGTCCGCGCGGCCCAAGCACCCCCCCACCGCCCACCCGCACACCCCACCCCACGCCCTCCTCC
>NZ_JBJGYN010000108.1:0-1913 GCF_054050015.1 Geodermatophilus sp. SYSU D01176
ATGAGCATTCAGGAGATCAGCCCGGCGACCGTCGTCCTGCACCCGCTGGACCCGCTCACCGCCGAGGAGATCTCGCGGGCGGTCGAGGTGCTGCGGCAGGGGCCTGCCCAGCCGGGCTCCTTCCGCTTCGTGTCGGTCACCCTGCACGAGCCGGACAAGCGCACGCTGGCCGCCGACCCCGGAGCCGTCGTCCGGGAGGCGTTCGCCGTGCTGATCGACCGCAGCCGCGGGCGGGGGTTCGAGGCGGTGGTCGACCTGGACTCGGGAGTGGTCACCTCCTGGGTCGAGCTCCCCGCCGGGACGCAGCCGGCGATCATGCTCGACGAGTTCGACGAGTGCGAGCGGCTCTGCAAGGCCGACCCACGCGTGGTCGAGGCCCTGGCCCGGCGCGGGTTGACCGACCTGGACCTGGTCTGCGTCGAGCCGTGGTCGGCGGGCTACTACGGCGTCGACGACGAGGGGCGGCGCCTGGTCCGGGCGCTGGTCTACACGCGGCTGGACCCGCACGACAACCCGTACGCGCACCCGGTCGAGAACCTGGTCGTCGTCTACGACCTCAACGCCGGGCAGGTCGTCGCGGTCGAGGAGGGCGAGCTGATCCCGGTGCCCCGGGAGACGGGCAACTACCTGCCCGAACACGTCGGCCCGGCGCGCACGGACCTCAAGCCGATCGAGATCACCCAGCCGGAGGGACCCTCCTTCGAGGTCGACGGGCACCACGTCCGCTGGGCCAACTGGTCCTTCCGGATCGGCTTCACCCCGCGCGAGGGGGTGGTCCTGCACCAGGTCCGCTACCGCGACGGCGACACCGAGCGGCCGGTGCTGCACCGCGCCTCGCTGGTGGAGATGGTGGTGCCCTACGGCGACCCCTCGACGGTGCAGTCGAAGAAGAACGCCTTCGACGCCGGTGAGTACAACATCGGGGCCCTGGCCAACTCGCTGAGCCTGGGGTGCGACTGCCTGGGCGAGATCCGGTACTTCGACGGCGTCGTCAGCGACAGCCACGGCAACCCCCTGACCATCCGCAACGCCGTGTGCATGCACGAGGAGGACGACTCCATCGCCTGGAAGCACTACGACTTCCGCCGGGACCAGGCCGAGGTCCGCCGCTCCCGCCGCCTCGTGGTGTCCTTCATCGCGACCGTCGCGAACTACGAGTACGGCTTCTACTGGCACCTCTACCTCGACGGCACGATCGAGTTCCTGGTCAAGGCCACCGGGATCCTCTCCACCGCCGGCCAGCGGCCGGGCGAGAAGTCCCGCTACGGGCAGACGCTCAACAACGACGGGCTCTACGGCCCGATCCACCAGCACATGTTCAACGTGCGGCTGGACTTCGAGCTCGACGGCCCGGCCAACGCCGTCTACGAGGTCGACACCGAGATCCCGCAGGTCAACCCGGCGGGCAACGCCTTCTACACCGTCGACCGGCTGCTCGAACGGGAGCAGGACGCCATCCGCACCGCCGACGCGGGGCGGCACCGGTTCTGGAAGGTCGTCAACCACGACAGCCGCAACCTGGTGGGGGAGCCGGTGGCCTACCGGCTCGTCCCGCGCGACGCGATCACCCTGGCCGCCCGCCCCGAGGCCTCGGTGGCCAAGCGGGCCGCCTTCGCCACCAGCAACCTCTGGGTGACCCCCTTCGACCGCTCGGAGCGGTTCCCGGCCGGCGAGTACCCCAACCAGCACCGGGGGGGTGACGGCCTGCCCGCGTGGACCGCGGCCAACCGGAACATCACCGACGAGGACATCGTCGTCTGGTACACCTTCGGCATGCACCACGTGGTGCGTCTCGAGGACTGGCCGGTCATGCCCCGCTCGCACGTCGGGTTCTCGATCCAGCCGTTCGGCTTCTTCGACCGCAACCCGGTCCTCGACCTCCCCCGGTCGGCCGGCAACGGCCACTGCCACGC
>NZ_JBJGYN010000109.1:0-1815 GCF_054050015.1 Geodermatophilus sp. SYSU D01176
GCCCTTGCGGGCCACGGCGATCACGTCACGACGGAACTCCGCCGGGAACGGCTTGGGCACGATGCTGATCCTTCCAGCGAGGCCGCAGCCTCACAGGCAAGGAGTCAACCGAACCGGGGGCAGTCCCTCATCCTGCGGACCCTGAACAGGGCCGGCGTAGCGCGCCGTAACAGTTGCGACCAATAGACGCAGCAAGTGTCCCGATACGACAGAAGAAGACTGCACAGCCATGGAAGGACTAGTAGGTGCTCCCCGAGGCCAGCGACCCCTAAGAGAGCCGACGCTTTGCTACCGACGTGCTGAAGTTCCGGCCGGGGCTGGTCGAGACGTCCACCTCGATGTCTGGCGGCGCGGCACTCCACGCAGAGTCACAGGTCTACCGCCGACTAGGGGTGTAGCGCTACCATTCACGCCGCATGCTGACGGACTTAATAGCCACGCGGCCATATTCTGCGCGAGAGAGACGATAACGTCCTGCCTCGCAGCCGTCAGAGGGGGGGTGTGTCTTATGCCAGACGACGGAAAGCCTACGCCGAGAAGAGAAGTGTCGAGGTACGGCTGGGCTGTGGCAACCACATGGGGCCAGACCCTCAGGAGTGTAACTGGGCCCGACGCGCTCGCTAAAGCTCTTGGCGGGATGACTGGCGGAGCAATCGGCGACGCAATAGCCGACCTTCCCGGTCTCGTCGGCGGCACCTTGGCAGGCGTTGCCATGGAAGAGAGTCTAAGGGTATGGCTCGCGCAGAGCGGGCGCCGAGCGGAGAATAGGCGACGCCGATCCGAGGTCGAGCAAAGTGTGAGACGCGCCCTCAGGTCCTCGTTCCGGCCCGACCGGTTAGGGGAATTTTCATACGGGAGACGCAGGAAGGTGGGAGAAGGGATCGGTTGGCACCCTGATCACACCGGCGCTGCGCTCGGCAAGCCGCTCGGGCTACCAGTCAAAGAGCTGGCGCCTGTTGCTCAGACGACGAGCCTTCCAATCAATCTGGACAGCGATATCGTCGTTATCGGCGGGCCGAATGCGACGCCGTTCACCATGGTCGCGTGGGAGTTCACTGGTTCGGATACGCTGCAGCTTGGCCGTCGCAGCGACCCGACTCTGCCGCTGCGCTGGTATGGGCTATCCGATGCGACTGACAGCTCCATCCAGGGCGATACGCGCATCGGCTGGGAGATGGAAGGCGTTGGTCCTGTCGCAACCGTGAATTGGCCGCTGGTGGACGCCAAGAACGATGGCAGACTCAGGCGCCCGCGGCCCAGTGCGACTGGCATCACCATCAAAGGTCAAACAGCCTATCTGCCCGATGAGAACTGGCTACTGATAACGCGGCTGCCCAACTTCCTCCACTCAAAATTTCCAATTGAGTCGGGCTCGCGTGACCCGAGCTACTGGCCGAGCCTGCTTGTCATTGAGGCGGCCCACGGCGTCGGCACACGAGCAGCCGAGCTGCTGGCTGACCAGAACGCCTTGCCGATGCTGGAGGAATTGGAGACAGCCGTGAAGGGAGTGGAGTACTTCCAAGCCCTGTTCATCGTGTCAGACCTTGACCTTGAACGTGAGTTCGAGTGGACCTGGAAGGGCCCGAAGAGGAAGCGATTCCACCGCTTCAACACGATCGGGCTCGAGGATGTCGAACCACTCGACTTCGGCAGAGACCTCTTCCTGAAGGCTCACGAGCAGGCGGCGATCTGAAGTGACCCCCGTCGGCTGAACACCTCCAGACTTGGCATCAGCCAAGGAGGGAGGCCCCGTTGGGCCGACGGAGCAAGTACCCCGAGGAGTTCCGGCAGCGGGCAGCGCAGCTGGTCCTGGAC
>NZ_JBJGYN010000110.1:0-1796 GCF_054050015.1 Geodermatophilus sp. SYSU D01176
CTGCGGAGGAACGGTCAGGCCGGTCACCGGGGTCCGGTGGTTGCCGCCGGGGCCGGCCGGCACCCGGCCGTCCGGCTCGGGCCGCCCCGGGGCCTGCGCCCCGGCCGCGGCGCCGGGCGCACCGGCGCTGGGGGCGGGCTCCACGACCAGGACGAAGTCGTCGCCGTGCCGGCTGATCCCGTCCACGACGGCCTGCTCGATCGCCACCGTGGCGTAGTTCCCGCGCAGCACGATCGGATCCCGGCGCAGGTCCCGCACCAGGCTCACCGCCATCGCCGCCATCACCAACGCGAACGGCAGCGCCGCGATGATGGTCAGGTTCTGCAGCCCGGTCAGCGCCGCCCCGTCCTCGCCCAGCAGCAGCATGATCGCCGCCACCGAGCCCATCACCACACCCCAGAACACCACCACCGAGCGGCTGGGCTCCAGCGTGCCGCGCTGGGACAGCGACCCCATCACGATCGACGCCGCGTCCGCCCCGGACACGAAGAAGATCGCCACCAGCAGCATCACCAGCACCGTCGCGGCGGTGGCCAGCGGATACTGCCCCAGCACCGCGAACAGCTGCCCCTCGGTGGTGCCCTGCCCGGCGACGTCCACCCCGCCGCGCTGAGCGGCGATCCCCGCCCCCCCGAACACCGCGAACCACAGCAGGCTCACCAGGCTGGGCACCAGCAGCACCCCGGTGACGAACTGCCGGATGGTCCGGCCCCGGCTGATCCGGGCGATGAACAACCCGACGAACGGCGTCCAGGAGATCCACCAGGCCCAGTAGAACACCGTCCAGCCGCGCAGCCACGCCGCCATCGCATCCCCACCGGTGGCCTCGGTGCGCGCGGCCATCTCGCCCAGATCGGAGAAGTAGCTGCCCACCGCGTCGGGCACCAGATTGAGGATGAACACCGTCGGACCGGCGACGAACACGAACACCGCCAGCAGCAGCGCCAGCACCATGTTGGTGTTGGACAACCACTGGATCCCGCGGGCGATCCCGGACACCGCCGAGGCCACGAACGCCGCGGTCAGCACCGCGATGACCGCCACCAGCACACCGTTGCCCAGCTCCCCGGCCCAGCCCAGCAGCTCCAACCCGCTGCCGATCTGCAGCGCCCCCAGCCCCAGTGAGGCCGCCGACCCGAACAGCGTGGCGAAGATGGCCAGCACGTCGATCGCCCGCCCGGCCGGCCCCGAGGCCCGCCGCTCCCCCAGCAGCGGAATGAACGCCGAGCTGATCAGCTGCCGCCGCCCCCGCCGGAACGTGCCGTAGGCGATCGCCAGCCCCACCACCGCGTACATCGCCCACGGATGCAGCGTCCAGTGGAACAGCGTGGTCGCCATCGCCGTCTTGATCGCCTGCGCCGACTCCGCCTCGGTGGTCAACGGCGGCGGGGCGACGAAGTGCGACAGCGGCTCGGCCACCCCGAAGAACATCAACCCGATGCCCATGCCCGCGCTGAACATCATCGCGATCCACGAGATCGTGCGGAACTCCGGCCGCTCATCGTCCCGGCCCAGCGGAATCCGCCCGTACCGCCCCGCCGCCAACCAGATCACGTACACCACGAACGCCGACGCCAACAGCACGAACAACCAACCCAGATTGCCCGTCACCCAACCCAGCACCGAACCACTCACGCTGCCCAACCCCGTCGGGCTGGCAAAACCCCACACCACGAACCCCAACGCCATCACCGCAGCGATCGCGAACAACACCCGATCCACCGCCCAGTGCCGATCCGCAACACACGGCGGCGGCTCCGCGATCGCCGGATGCGTCCCACTCACCGACACATCCG
>NZ_JBJGYN010000111.1:0-1737 GCF_054050015.1 Geodermatophilus sp. SYSU D01176
CCGGGGCGCACGAGCGCCCGGTCGTGTTCGCCGACAACGACCGCCCGGGGATCATGCTCGCCGGCGCCGCCCGGACGTTCCTGCACCGCTACGGGGTGCTCCCCGGCCGGGAGGCCGTCGTCTTCACCACCAACGACAGCGCCTACGACGCCGCCCTCGACCTGCACCGCGCGGGGGGGCGGGTGCAGGCGGTGGTCGACGCCCGGCCCGAGGGCTCGCCGCGCCGCGAGGAGTGCGAGCACGCCGGCATCCGCGTCCTGTCCGGTGCCGTCGTGACCGGCACGCAGGGCGTCGAGCGGGTCACGCACGCCCTCGTCGCCCCGTTCGCGGACGGGGAGGTCGGCGCCGGCAGCGCGATCGCCTGCGACCTGCTCCTGGTCAGCGGGGGCTGGAACCCCGCGGTGCACCTGTTCAGCCAGGCCCGCGGCCGGCTCCGCTACGACGAGGCCCTCGGCGCGTTCCTCCCCGGCGAGGTGCTCGACGGCATGAGCGTCACCGGCTCGGCCGCCGGCGTGTTCGACCTGGCCGGGTGCCTGGCCGACGGGCAGCGGGTGGCGCGCGGCGCGCTGACGGCGCTGACGATCCCGCCGGCGGGGGAGGACCGGTTGCCGGCCACCCCGGACCCCGTCGTCCCCACCGCGCCGCTGGTGCTGTGGCGGGTGCCGGACACCTCCGGCGCCGAGGGGAGCACCTCGTTCGTCGACCTGCAGCGCGACGCGACGGTGGCCGACCTCGCCCGCGCGGTCGGCGCCGGACTGCGCTCGATGGAGCACGTCAAGCGCTACACGACCATCGGCACCGCGCACGACCAGGGCAAGACCTCCGGCGTCCTGGCCTCGGGGATCACCGCCGAGCTGCTCGGGATCCCGGTGCAGGCCACCGGGACCACCACCTTCCGGCCGCCGTACACGCCGGTGGCCTTCGCGGCGCTGGCCGGCCGCGACCGCGGCCGGCTGTTCGACCCCGAGCGGGTCACCGCCCTGCACGACTGGCACGTCGCCGAGGGCGCGGTCTTCGAGGACGTCGGCCAGTGGAAGCGGCCCCGCTACTACCCGCAGCCCGGCGAGGACATGGACGCCGCGGTCCTGCGGGAGTGCGCGGCCACCCGCGGGGGCGTGGGGATCCTCGACGGCTCCACCCTGGGCAAGATCGACGTCCAGGGCCCGGACGCCGCCGTCCTCCTGGACCGGCTGTACACGAACCTGATCAGCAGCCTCAAGGTCGGCGCGGTGCGGTACGGCGTCATGTGCGGCGTGGACGGCATGGTCATCGACGACGGCACGGTGCTGCGGCTGGCCGAGGACCGCTTCCTGGTCCTGACCACCACCGGCGGCGCGGCCAAGGTCCTGGACTGGATGGAGGAGTGGCTGCAGACCGAGTGGCCGGAGCTGCGGGTGCGGCTGACCTCGGTCACCGAGCAGTGGGCCACCTTCCCGGTGGTCGGCCCGCGCTCCCGGGACGTCATCGGCGCGGTCTTCCCCGGCGTGGACGTCTCCAACGAGGCCTTCCCGTTCATGACCTGGCGGGACACCACCCTCGACGGGGTGCCGGTGCGGCTGGCCCGGATCAGCTTCTCCGGCGAGCTCGCCTTCGAGGTGTACGTCAACCCGTGGTACGCGGTCGCGGTGTGGGCGCGGCTGCTCGAGGCCGGCCGCCCGCACGGCATCACGCCCTACGGCACCGAGACCATGCACGTGCTGCGCGCGGAGAAGGGCTACCCGATCATCGGGCAGGACA
>NZ_JBJGYN010000112.1:0-1705 GCF_054050015.1 Geodermatophilus sp. SYSU D01176
CCTACAGCGACAAGCCCACCATCCTGACCTCGATCAGGTCGAGGCTGCTCACCCTGCCCGGCGACACCGCGGTCAGGACCGGCCACGGCGAGGACACCACCATCTCCGCCGAGATCAGCCACGTGCACTGAGGGAAGGACCCCCTGCCCCCCACCGCTCGCACGCTCGCGCGGGACCCTGCAGGGGGCCGGCCGGGTCCCGCCCTGCGCAGGCTCAGGGCGGGACCCGGGTCCGGGCGGGACGTCGTCACGGTGGGTGCGCAGCGGGGCGTTGCCTCGCGCTGCCCGCGCGAGGACGCTGAGCGACGCGGCGATGCCGCCGGGGCACCGCCGTCTCGTGACCCCACCGTCCTGGAGAGGAGCGGTGCCGTGTACGCACGCTCGACCACGTTCCATGGCAACCCGCAGTCGGTCGACCGCGGGACGGAGTACGTCCGCGACGAGGTGATGCCCGCCGTCCGCGGCATGGAGGGCTGCATCGGGCTGTCCATGCTCGCCGACCACGAGTCCGGGATGTGCATCGTGACGACGTCCTGGCGGGACCGGGAGGCGATGCAGGCCAGCGCCGAGGGGGTCCGACCGCTGCGCGACCGGGCGATGGAGGTCTTCGGCGGCGGCGAGGTGGAGGTGCACGAGTGGGAGGTGTCGGCCATGCACCGCCGGCACGAGGCGCACCACGGCGCCTGCACCCGCGTGACCTGGTTGCGCGGCGACCCCGACGGCATGGACCGCGCCATCGACGGCTTCCGCATGAGCCTGATGCCGCGGCTGGACGACCTCGCCGGCTTCTGCAGCGTCAGCCTCATGACGCACGCGGCGGAGGGCATGGCCGTCTCCGCGGTCACCTACGACAGCCGGGAGGACATGATCCAGACCCGCGAGAACGCCCGCGCCCTGCGCGACGAGTTCGCGCCGGCACTGGGCCTGGCCGTCACCGACGTCCGGGAGTTCGACCTCGTCCTCGCCCACCTGCGGGTCCCCGAGACCGCGTGAACTGAGCGGGGCCCGGCCGGGGTCGGCCCGGCCGGCCCCGCCGAGAGGAGACATGCGTGTACGCACGCACCACCACCGTCCACGGCGACCCCGTCCTGGTCGACGACGGCGTCGCCTTCCTGCGGGACAAGGTCATGCCGGCCGTCGAGGGCCTGCCCGGCTACGTCGGCCTGTCGATGCTCGCCGACCGGGACACCGGGCGCTGCATCGCCACCACGTCCTGGGCCGACGAGGCCGCCCTGACCGCGACCGGTGCCCAGCTGCGGCCGCTGCAGGCCCGCTTCGCCCAGATCCTGGGCGGGCCCGCGGAGCTGCAGTCGTGGGAGATCGCCGTCCTGCACCGGCTGCACGAGGCGCCGGATGGTGCGTGCACCCGGGTCACCTGGACCCGGACCGACCCCGACCGGGTGGAGCAGGTCCTCGACGCCTACCGGCTGAGCCTGCTGCCCCGGCTCGAGGAGATGGACGGCTTCTGCAGCGCCAGTCTGCTCGTCGACCGCTGGGAGGGGCGCGGCGCCGGCTCGGTCACCTACGCCGACCGGGAGACCCTGGAACGCTCCCGCACCGACGCCACGGCAGTCCGCGAGGAGTTCGCCGCCGCGGTGGGCAGCCGGATCCTCGAGGTGGCCGAGTTCGAGCTCGTCCTCGCCCACCTGCGGGTTCCCGAGACCGCCTGAGCGGCGTCCTGGTCGGTGCCCGCTCGGGCACCGACC
>NZ_JBJGYN010000113.1:0-1312 GCF_054050015.1 Geodermatophilus sp. SYSU D01176
TCATGAGGGTCTCGGTCGTGGGTTGCGGCTATCTGGGTGCGGTGCATGCGGCGTCGATGGCGGAGTTGGGTCACGAGGTGGTGGGGATCGACGTCGACGAGCGCAAGGTCGCGGCGTTGAACGAGGCGCGGGCGCCGTTCTACGAGCCGGGGTTCGAGGAGTTGCTGGCGCGGACGCTGGCCACCGGGCGGCTGCGGTTCGGCACCGACATCGCCGGGGCGGCCGGTGCGCGGGTGCACTTCGTGTGCGTCGGGACGCCGCAGAAGCGCGGCGAGTACGCCGCCGACCTGCGGTACGTGGAGGCTGCCGTGGAGTCGCTGCTGCAGGTGCTGGCGCCGGGGGAGCTGGTGGTGGGCAAGTCCACCGTGCCGGTGGGGACGGCGGGGCGGCTGGCGGAGCTGGTGGGGGAGAAGGTGCCCGGCGCGCTGCTGGCGTGGAATCCGGAGTTCCTGCGTGAGGGCTTCGCCGTGCGCGACACGCTGCACCCCGACCGGCTGGTCTACGGCGTCCCGGCCGGGCCGGACGCCACCAGGATCGTGGCCCTGCTCGACGAGGTCTACGCCCCGATCGTCGCGGCCGGCACGCCGCAGGTGGTCACCGACCACGCCACCGCGGAGATGGTGAAGACGGCGGCGAACTCGTTCCTGGCCACGAAGATCAGCTTCATCAACGCGATGGCCGAGCTGTGCGAGGCCACCGGCGCCGATGTCAAGCAGCTCGCGGATGCGATCGGCTACGACGATCGGATCGGGCGGAAGTTCCTCAACGCCGGGCTGGGCTTCGGCGGGGGCTGTCTGCCCAAGGACATCCGGGCGTTCATGGCCCGGGCCGGGGAGCTGGGGGCGGATCAGGCGCTGACGTTCCTGCGCGAGGTCGACAACATCAACATGCGTCGCCGGATCCGGATGGTGGAGCTGGCCCGGGAGGTGTGTGACGGGTCGCTGCTGGGCAAGCACATCGCCGTGCTGGGGGCGGCGTTCAAGCCCGATTCCGATGACATCCGCGACAGCCCGGCGCTCAACGTCGCGGCCCAGTTGCAGCTGCAGGGTGCGGACGTGCGGGTGACCGACCCGGCCGCGATCGACAACAGCCGCCGGCTGTGGCCGCAGCTGGACTACGCCGACACCCCGGAGGAGGCCGCCGCGGGGGCCGATGCTGTCCTGGTGCTCACCGAGTGGCGGCAGTACCGGGAGCTGGACCCGGTCGCCTTCGGCCGGGTCGTGGCGCAGAAGCGGGTGCTCGACGGCCGCAACGCCCTGGACCGCGAGGCGTGGACCGCCGCAGGCTGGACCCACCGCGCCCTCGGCCGCCG
>NZ_JBJGYN010000114.1:0-1308 GCF_054050015.1 Geodermatophilus sp. SYSU D01176
TCGGTGACGTCCCCGCTGGTGGTGTAAGTCCAGGTCACCGCTCGCCTTGGTGATCACGCCAGGGGGCCACCGTGTGATGGTCAGCGAGACCACGGCAATGGTTCTCGCGGAAGGACACAGCACACGATGGCCCTGGACCAGTCTGCCCTGCTCGAGGTGCTCCAGGCACTGAAGGCCGCCGACGTCGACGACCGAATCCGCTCGGCGGCCACCACGATCTACCAGGCGTTGATCGAGGCCGAGCTCACCGCGGTGATCGGTGCGGCGCCGCATGAGCGCACCGACGCCCGCACCGCCCAGCGCAACGGCTCCCGCCCGCGGGTGCTCACCACGAGTGCCGGGGATCTGGAGCTGCCCATCCCGAAGCTGCGCGCCGGGTCGTTCTTCCCCTCACTGCTGGAACGCCGCCGGCGGATCGACCAGGCGCTGTTCGCCGTGGTGATGGAGGCCTATCTGCACGGCGTCAGCACGCGGAAGGTCGACGACCTGGTGCGGGCACTCGGGGCCGACACCGGCATCAGCAAGTCCGAGGTGAGCCGGATCTGCGCCGACCTGGACGAGGAAGTGGAAGCGTTCCGCGACCGGTCGCTGGCCGAGACCGCGTTCCCCTACGTGTTCCTCGACGCGACCTACTGCAAGGCCCGCGTCGACCGGCGGGTGGTCTCCCAGGCGGTGGTCATCGCCACCGGAGTGGCCGCCGACGGGCATCGGGAGGTGTTGGGCTTCGCCGTCGGTGACTCCGAGGACGGCGCGTTCTGGACGGCGTTCCTGCGCTCGCTGAAGGCCCGCGGCCTGGCCGGGGTGCAGCTGGTCATCTCCGACGCCCACACCGGCCTGAAGGCCGCCATCGGCGCCGTCCTGCTCGGCGCCAGTTGGCAGAGATGCCGGGTGCACTTCATGCGCAACGTGCTCGCCCGGGTGCCCAAGGGCAACGCCGAGATGGTCGCCGCCGCGATCCGCACGGTCTTCGCCCAACCCGGTGCCGAGCACGTGCGCGCCCAGCTCGACGTCATCGCCGGCATGCTCGGCCGCCAGTTCCCCAAGGTGGAGCAGATGCTCCGGGACGCCGCCGAGGACCTGCTGGCCTTCACCGCCTTCCCGGTGGCGCATTGGAAGAAGATCTGGTCGACCAATCCGCTGGAGCGGCTGAACAAGGAGATCAAGCGCCGCACCGACGTCGTGGGCGTCTTCCCCAATCCCGAAGCGCTGCTGCGGCTGGCCGGTGCGGTGCTGGTCGAGGCCCACGACGAGTGGCAGGTCTCCGACCGTCGCTACCTCTCCGAAGGCTCCATGGCCCTGCTGAAGCGG
>NZ_JBJGYN010000115.1:0-1272 GCF_054050015.1 Geodermatophilus sp. SYSU D01176
GGGACTGCCCCCAGTCCGGTTGACTCGTTCCGGTAGGGGTTAGGCCGCTGCTGCGGCGTGGGTGAGTGTCTCGTACTCGACGGGCGTGAGTCGGCCGAGTCGGCGTTGCCGGCGGCGGCGGTGATACGTGCGCTCGATCCAGGTGATGATCGCCAACCGGAGCTCCTCGCGGGTGCCCCAGCGCTGCCGGTCCAGGACGTTCTTCTGCAGTAGCGCGAAGAAGGACTCCATCGCGGCGTTGTCCCCGCAGGCCCCGACCCGGCCCATCGAGCCGATCAGCCCGTTGTCGGCCAGGGTGCGGACGAAGGCGGTCGACCGGAACTGGCTGCCGCGGTCGGAGTGCACCACGGTGCCAGCTGGGCTGCGGCGGGCGATGGCATTCCGCAGCGCCGCCACGGCCAGCGACGCCTTCATCCGGGAGTCGATCGAGTAGCCGACGATCCGTCCGGAGTGGACGTCCTTGATTGCGCAGAGGTAGAGCTTGCCCTCCGCCGTCGGGTGCTCGGTGATGTCGGTCAGCCAGGTGACGTTGGGCGCGGTCGCGGTGAACTGGCGGTCGACCAGGTCGTCGTGCACCGGCGGGCCGGCCTTGCGGTTCAGGCCGGGCTTCTTGGCGAAGACCGACCAGATGCGCTGCTGGGAGCACAGCCGGGCGACCCGGTTCTCCCCGGTGGTGATGCCGCGTTCGCGCAACTCGTCGGCGATGAACCGGTAGCCGAACCCGGGGTCGTCGGCGTGGATGTCGTAGGCGGCGTTGATCAGGTGCGCGTCGTCCCAGTCCCGCTGGCTGACCGGGTTGGCGCACCACTTGTAGTAGGCCTGCGTGGAGAAGCCCAGCACCCGGCAGGTCACCGCGACGGGGATCTTCTCGGCGGCGAGTTCACGGACCAGCGGGTAGATCATTTTGGGAGGACGTCGCGGGCGAAGTAGGCCGTCGCCCGCCGCAGGATCTCGTTCTCCTGTTCCAGCAGCTTGTTGCGCCGGCGCAGCTCCCGCAGCTCCGCGTCGGAGTCCTTGCCACCGCCCCCGCGGTCACCGGAGGCCGGCGGCGCGATGCCGTCCTCGCGATCAGCGATCTTCAGCCAGCGCTGCAGGCAGGACTCGGAGATCCCGAAGTCCCGGGCGACTTGAGCGACCGACGCCTCGCCCTTGCGGGCCACGGCGATCACGTCACGACGGAACTCCGCCGGGAACGGCTTGGGCACGATGCTGATCCTTCCAGCGAGGCCGCAGCCTCACAGGCAAGGAGTCAACCGAACCGGGGGCAGTCCC
>NZ_JBJGYN010000116.1:0-1239 GCF_054050015.1 Geodermatophilus sp. SYSU D01176
TGAAGTGACCCCCGTCGGCTGAACACCTCCAGACTTGGCATCAGCCAAGGAGGGAGGCCCCGTTGGGCCGACGGAGCAAGTACCCCGAGGAGTTCCGGCAGCGGGCAGCGCAGCTGGTCCTGGACAGCCGGCGCAGCGTCCGTGACGTGGCGGGCGAGCTGGGGGTCAACCACGAGACGCTGCGGAACTGGGTCGCGGCCGAGCGCCGTCAGCGGGCCGAGGGGCCGGCCGCGCTCAGCGCCGATGAGCGGTTCGAGCTGGCCCGGCTGCGGCGCAAGGTCGCCGAGCTGGAGCTCGAGCGGGAGATCTTGAAAAAAGCCGCGGTCTTCTTCGCTCGGGAGACGGGCCGGTGAACCGCGGAGTGCTCTGCGAGTTCATCGCCGCGGAGAAGACCAGCTACGGCGTGCGCCGTCTCTGCCGGGTGTTCGGCATCAGCCCCACCAGCTTCTACGCCTGGGCTGCTCGTCGCGGTGGCCCGACCGCCGCCGAACTCGACGACGCCTACGCCATCGCGGCCGCCCGGGTCGCGTGGGAGGAGCACCGCCGGATCTATGGCGCCCGCCGGCTGACCGCCGAGGTCCGCGACCGCGGCCACGCCTGGAACCGCAAGCGGGTCGCCCGGCTGATGCGCCTGGGCGCCATCGAAGGAGTGCACCGTCGGCGGCGCGGCAAGTACGGCCGTCGGGCCGCCTCGACGGCGACCGCGCCGGACCGGGTCGAGCGCGACTTCACCGCCACCGCGCCCAATCAGCTGTGGGTCGCCGACATCACCTACCTGCGGACCTGGGAGGGCTTCGTCTACCTGGCGGTCGTCATCGACGCCTTCTCCCGCAAGGTCGTGGGCTGGGCGATGGCCGACCACCTGCGCACCGAGCTGGTTCTCGACGCCGTCGGGATGGCCATCACTACCCGCAGGCCGCCGGCCGGCACGGTGCATCACACCGACCGCGGCAGCCAGTACACCTCCTACGAGTTCGGCAAGGCGCTGCGCGCTTCCGGCCTGCTGGCCTCGATGGGCCGGGTCGGCTCGGCGTTCGACAACGCGATGGCCGAATCGGTGTTCGCGACCTTGAAGAGCGAGCTGATCTACCGCCGCTCCTGGCCCACCCGACACGAGCTGGAGATGGAGGTCTTCTCCTACCTCGAGGGCTTCTACAACACCCGCCGCCGGCACTCCCGGCTCGGCAACCTCAGCCCCACCGACTACGAGACCATGCAACTGACACAGAACGAGGTGTG
>NZ_JBJGYN010000117.1:0-916 GCF_054050015.1 Geodermatophilus sp. SYSU D01176
GGGAAGCGGCCCTGCCGGTAGAGGTCGACCAGCAGCGGGAAGTCCCGGCTGGGCAGGCAGTCGCCGTACCAGGAGGACTTGATCGCCCCGCCCCGGCCGAACACCTCGATCAGCGGCAGCGTGATGGTCATGTCCGGGGCCGGGACGCCGACCAGCACCACCCGCCCGGCCAGGTCGCGGGCGTGGAAGGCAGCCTCGAACACCGCCGGGTGGCCGACCGCGTCGATGGCCACGTCCACGCCGAACCCGCCGGTGGCGGCCCGGATCGCCGCGACCGCGTCGGTGTCCTTGGAGTTGACGGTGTGGGTGGCGCCGAACCGCCGCGCCCAGTCCAGCTTCCGGTCGTCGATGTCGACGGCGACGATGGTGGTCGCCCCGGCCAGCGCCGCGCCGGCGATGGCGGCGTTGCCCACCCCGCCGCAGCCGAACACCGCCACGGACTCGCCGCGGCGCACGCCGCCGGTGTTGATCGCCGCGCCCACCCCGGCCATCACCCCGCAGCCGAGCAGCCCGGCGGCGGTGGCCGGCGCGGCCGGGTCGACCCGGGTGCACTGCCCGGCGTGCACCAGCGTCTTCTCCACGAACGCCCCGATCCCCAGCGCCGGGCTCAGCGGCGTGCCGTCGGTGAGGGTCATCGGCTGGGCGGCGTTGTGGGTGGCGAAGCAGTACTGCAGCTCGCCCTTGGCACACGCCCGGCACTGCCCGCACACCGCCCGCCAGTTGAGCACCACGAAGTCGCCGACGGCGACGTTGGTGACCCCGTCGCCGACCGCGGCGACCACCCCGGCGGCCTCGTGGCCGAGCAGGAACGGGTACTGGTCGGTGATGTTGCCCTCGCGGTAGTGCAGGTCGGTGGCGCACACCCCGCAGGCCTGGACGTCGACCACCGCCTCCCCCGGGCCGGGGTCGGGGACGA
>NZ_JBJGYN010000118.1:0-874 GCF_054050015.1 Geodermatophilus sp. SYSU D01176
GCCTCGTTCAACGCCGCGACCTTGCGCTCGTCGACGTCGATCCCCACCACCTCGTGACCCAACTCCGCCATCGACGCCGCATGCACCGCACCCAGATAGCCGCAACCCACGACCGAGACCCTCATGACCGTCCACCCCGTACTAGAGAACTGCCACGGCGGTCCGCTGCCACCGCAGCCGGAGCGAACCTACGGGGCGGCCGTACTGACAGGCCATCTCAGCCCGCCGCAGCGACAGGCGTAGAGGCTCGAGCCGCTGAGAGCGTCGTAGTCGACCTGGCGGAAGCGGTGCCAGCGGGTCCCCGTCCACGGGAGGCACCGTCACGAGCTCGTCACCCGGATGGGGCCGGGAACCGCCGGCAGCGTGAACACGAGCAGCAGTCTGCCCGGACTCGCGCACCCGTCGGTGGTGACAGGTACCGATCCGTCACGGGCACCGCAGCGGCTCCCACCCCCCGCACTCTGGGGATCCCGCACCACCGCCGGCCTGCCCTCTACTCCCAACCGGGATTGCGCACGGACCTGGAGGCGCGCGTGTGGTGGGTGTGGACCGCGGTGGTGATCTGGGTGCTGCTCGCCGTCTCCGCCGCCATCCTGCTCGGCCGGTGCATCGACCGTGCCGAGCGCCGGGAGATCGGGACGCCCGGGCCCGACACCATGGGCGCCCCGACCCGCCCCCACTCGTCGTCGTCCCCGACGTGACCTCACCCTCAGGAGTACCGGCCGCCTGACGCTCCCCTGCGCCGTCGGGACTGCCCCCGGTTCGGTTGACTCCTTGCCTGTGAGGCTGCGGCCTCGCTGGAAGGATCAGCATCGTGCCCAAGCCGTTCCCGGCGGAGTTCCGTCGTGACGTGATCGCCGTGGCCCGCAAGGGC
>NZ_JBJGYN010000119.1:0-825 GCF_054050015.1 Geodermatophilus sp. SYSU D01176
CCGGGGCGCACGAGCGCCCGGTCGTGTTCGCCGACAACGACCGCCCGGGGATCATGCTCGCCGGCGCCGCCCGGACGTTCCTGCACCGCTACGGGGTGCTCCCCGGCCGGGAGGCCGTCGTCTTCACGACCAACGACAGCGCCTACGCCGCGGCAGTCGACCTGGCCGACGCCGGCGTGCGGATCGCCGCCGTCGTCGAGGCCCGCGCCGAGGCGCCGCAGCACTGGCTCGCCGCCTGCGCGCAGCGCGGGATCCCGGTGCGCACCGGCAGCGTGGTCACCGGCACCGACGGCACCGAGCACGTCACCTCGGCGCACGTCGCCCCGTTCGCCGACGGCCGGCCCGGGGCCGCGGAGCCGGTCGGGTGCGACCTGCTGCTGGTCAGCGGGGGCTGGAACCCCGCGGTGCACCTGTTCAGCCAGGCCCGCGGGCGGCTGCGGTTCGACGAAGCGCTCGGCGCCTTCCTGCCGGCCGAGCAGCTCGACGGGCTCAGCGTCGCCGGCGCGGCCGCCGGGGTGCTCGACCTGGCCGGCTGCCTCCGGGACGGCGCGCGGGTGGGGGCCGCCGCGCTCGCCGACCTGTCGCTGCCGGCGCCCGAGGCGGTCCGGCAGCCGACGACGGAGCCGAGCCCCGGGCCGGCCGCCCCGCTGACCCTCTGGCACGTCCCCGACACCTCGGGGCAGGACGGCCGGACGTCCTTCGTCGACCTGCAGCGCGACGCGACGGTGGCCGACCTCGCCCGCGCGGTCGGCGCCGGACTGCGCTCGATGGAGCACGTCAAGCGCTACACGACCATCGGCACCGCGCACGACCAGGGCAAGACCT
>NZ_JBJGYN010000120.1:0-727 GCF_054050015.1 Geodermatophilus sp. SYSU D01176
CCGCGCCCGCGACCCACTCCAGGGCGGGGGCGCCGTCGAGGACGTCGTCGGTGCCGAGCAGCGCGCCGCCGGCCTCGGACTGCTCGTCCACCAGCGCGACGCGGGCACCGGCCCGCGCGGCGGTCAGCGCGGCGGCCAGCCCGGCCGGGCCGGCCCCCACGACGAGCACGTCGACGTGGTGGTGCACGGCGTCGTACCGGGCGGAGTCGGGGACGTCCGCCAGCCGGCCCTGGCCGGGCAGGCCGCGGGCGACCAGCCCGTCGTGGAGCTCGACGGTGGTCGCCAGCAGCATCGGCTCGGGGAAGGGCTCCTCGATCTGCACCAGGCCGCCCGGGTCCTCGGCCCAGGCGCCGGCGATGCCGCGCGGTCGGCCGAGCTTGACGCTGGTGGCGACCTGGTGCCGGCCGTTGGCCAGGAGCGCCGAGGCCAGGGTGTCGCCGGGGTGCCCGGGGAGGGTCTGCCCGTCGAAGGTGAACTCGACGGTGGTCGCGCGGTCGATGCGGCCACCCTCGGGGGCGCGGAACGGGCTCGTCATGGCGCTGTGCTCCTGCGTGACCTCGCGAGCTCGGTCGCGAGCGGCTTCGGGTCATCGAGGCGGTAGACGGCCTCGAAGCGGTAGGTGGCGGTGTCGCGGATCGCGTTGAACCAGCGGCGGCAGCCGGCGCTGTGGCTCCAGCGCTCCGCGAAGCGGCCCTTGGGGTTGTCGCGGAAGAAGACGTAGTGCGCC
>NZ_JBJGYN010000121.1:0-719 GCF_054050015.1 Geodermatophilus sp. SYSU D01176
CGCCAGGCGGCCACCCTCGGGCACGTGTCCAACCTGGCGATGCACGAGCCCGGGCTGGCGCTGGCCGAGCGGCTGCTGGAGCTGGCCGGCCGGCCCGGGCGGGTGTTCTTCTGCAACTCCGGCGCCGAGGCCAACGAGGCCGCCTTCAAGATCAGCCGGCTGACCGGGCGGCCCGAGGTGGTCACCGCCGAGGGCTCCTTCCACGGCCGGACCATGGGCGCGCTGGCGCTGACCGGGCAGCCGGGCAAGGCCGACGCCTTCGCGCCGCTGCCCGGCGGGGTGCGCCACGTGCCCTACGGGGACGCCGGCGCCCTGGCCGGGGCGGTGTCCGGGGGCACGGCCATGGTGCTGCTGGAGCCGATGCTCGGCGAGGGCGGCGTGGTCCCCGCGCCGGCCGGCTACCTGGCGGCCGCGCAGGACGCCGCCCGGTCGGCCGGGGCGCTGTTCGCCGTGGACGAGGTGCAGACCGGCACCGGGCGCACCGGGCACTGGTTCGCCCACCAGGCCGAGGGCGTGGCCCCGGACGTGGTCACGCTGGCCAAGGCGCTCGGCGGCGGGCTGCCGATCGGGGCCACGCTGGCCTTCGGGGATGCGGCCGAGCTCATGCAGGCCGGGGCGCACGGGTCGACCTTCGGCGGCAACCCGATCGCCGCCGCGGCCGCGCTGGCCGTGCTGGACACGATCCGCGACGAGGGGCTGCTGGAGCGGGCCAAGGAGCT
>NZ_JBJGYN010000122.1:0-694 GCF_054050015.1 Geodermatophilus sp. SYSU D01176
CCGCGCCCGCGACCCACTCCAGGGCGGGGGCGCCGTCGAGGACGTCGTCGGTGCCGAGCAGCGCGCCGCCGGCCTCGGACTGCTCGTCCACCAGCGCGACGCGGGCACCGGCCCGCGCGGCGGTCAGTGCGGCGGCCAGCCCGGCCGGGCCGGCCCCGACGACCAGCACGTCGACGTGGTGGTGCACGGCGTCGTACCGGGCGGAGTCGGGGACCTCCGCCAGCCGGCCCTGGCCGGGCAGGCCGTGGGCGACCAGGCCGTCGTACAGCTCGACGGTGGTCGCCAGCAGCATCGGCTCGGGGAAGGGCTCCTCGATCTGCACCAGGCCGCCCGGGTCCTCGGCCCAGGCGGCGGCCACGCCGCGGGGGCGGCCGAGCTTGACGCTGGTGGCGATCGAGTGGCGGCCGGCGGCGAGCAGGGCCGAGGCGAGCGTGTCGCCGGGGTGCCCGGTGTGGGTCCGGCCGTCGAAGGTGAACTCGACGGTGGTGGCGCGGTCGACGCGGCCACCCTGGGCGGTACGGAAGGGGGTGCTCACTTGGTCCCCTGCTTCGGCTGGTCGAGGCGCTGGACGGCCTCGAAGCGGTAGGTGGCGGTGTCGCGGATCGCGTTGAACCAGCGGCGGCAGCCGGCGCTGTGGCTCCAGCGCTCCGCGAAGCGGCCCTTGGGGTTGTCGCGGAAGAAGACGTAGTGCGCC
>NZ_JBJGYN010000123.1:0-625 GCF_054050015.1 Geodermatophilus sp. SYSU D01176
AGCCCGCGCCGCACCAGGTCGGCGTCCGCCTCGGCCATCGCCTCGGCCGACCAGCCGCGGGTGCCCGCGTACTCGGTGGGCGCCCAGCCGACCCAGTACTCGGTCATCAGGTTCATCTGCACGCCGGTGAGGTCCGCGGCGACGTTGGCGGCCTGGTGCACGTCGCCCCGGTACTCGCGCAGCATCGACGCGGCGTGCCAGAGCCGGCCGAGGGGGTCCTCCGGCCACGGCAGCGAGACCCACCCGGCGAACAGCGGGCGGCCGACCAGGTGCTGCGCGGCGACGTCGGTGCCGCGGCGCAGCGCCGCGACCGCCTCGGTCACGTCCGCGTCCGGGAGCAGCTCGCGCAGCGACTCCACCGCGCCCCGCTCGCGTGCGGCGAGCACGTCGTCGCGGGTGGCCTTGCCGCGCGCCTCCTCGTAGAGCCCGGCGATGAGCCCCGGCTCGAAGACGCCGAAGGCCGCGACGACGACCGTCGGGGTCGGCTCGCCCATCGGCGCGGCTCGTGCCCAGACGTAGCCGGTGAGGAAGTTCAGCCCCAGGCCGGACAGCCGCTCGTTGACCTGCCGGCCCCAGAAGCTGATCGTCGCGATCGGCTCCGCGGCGTCCCGCAGCCTGCGGGCAG
>NZ_JBJGYN010000124.1:0-592 GCF_054050015.1 Geodermatophilus sp. SYSU D01176
GCCTCGTGGCCGAGCAGGAACGGGTACTGGTCGGTGATGTTGCCCTCGCGGTAGTGCAGGTCGGTGGCGCACACCCCGCAGGCCTGGACGTCGACCACCGCCTCCCCCGGGCCGGGGTCGGGGACGACGATCGTCTCGACGGTCACCGGGGCTCCCTTGCTGCGGGCGACGACGCCCTTCACCTCGTAGGCCATGACGGTGGATCTCCTCTCGCGGATGTGCGGACCAGGTGCGGTGGTCGCTGCTGACTGCGGTGGGAACGGCACGACATCCGTTCCTCGGCGGCCCTTGACCCTCTCCGGCCCTCACCCTACGGTGTTGCACGACTGATATACCAGTCCTTGACTTCACTTATGACAGAAGGGGCGCCGACATGGTCGTCCAGGTTGACGGAGCGCCACAGGCCTCGGCTGTTCCGGACCGCGTGCTCAACCGGTCGCTGGCAGACACCGACCCGGAGGTCTTCGCGGCCATCGCGGCCGAGCTGCGCCGCCAGCAGTCGACGCTGGAGATGATCGCCAGCGAGAACTTCGCCCCGGTCGCGGTGATGCAGGCGCAGGGCTCGGTGCTCACCAACAAGTACGCCGAGGGC
>NZ_JBJGYN010000125.1:0-546 GCF_054050015.1 Geodermatophilus sp. SYSU D01176
TGGTACGCGGTCGCGGTGTGGGCGCGGCTGCTCGAGGCCGGCCGCCCGCACGGCATCACGCCCTACGGCACCGAGACCATGCACGTGCTGCGCGCGGAGAAGGGCTACCCGATCATCGGGCAGGACACCGACGGCACCGTCAGCCCGCACGACCTGGGCATGGCGTGGGCGGTGTCGAAGAAGAAGCCCGACTTCGTCGGCAAGCGCTCCTTCGCCCGCCCGGCCAACGCCGATCCGCGGCGCAAGCAGCTGGTCGGCCTGCTGCCGGTGGACCGGCAGACCGTGCTGCCGGAGGGCTCGCAGATCGTCGAGTTCCGCGCCGACGGCCAGCTGCCGCCCCCGCCGGTGCCGATGCTCGGCCACGTCACCTCCAGCTACCGCAGCGCCGAGCTGGGCCGCCCGTTCGCCCTGGCCCTGGTCAAGGGCGGCCGGGAGCGCGTCGGCGACACCGTCCACGTGCCCGTCAACGGCACCCTCGTCCCGGTCGAGGTGACCGGCTCGGTGCTGGTCGACCCCGAAGGAGCCCGCCGCGATGGCTGACCTGCT
>NZ_JBJGYN010000126.1:0-528 GCF_054050015.1 Geodermatophilus sp. SYSU D01176
GCCCTCGGCGTACTTGTTGGTGAGCACCGAGCCCTGCGCCTGCATCACCGCGACCGGGGCGAAGTTCTCGCTGGCGATCATCTCCAGCGTCGACTGCTGGCGGCGCAGCTCGGCCGCGATGGCCGCGGAGACCTCCGGGTCGGTCTCGGACAGGGACCGGTTGAGCACCGGGTCCGGAGCCACCGCCGGGCCGGGCAGGGTCTCGATCGGCAGAGCCATGAGCGGGTGTGCCCTCCTGTGCTGACGTCTTCCCGACGACTGGTATATCAGTCGTCCAAGAGACTATGGTCCAGGGCACAGGCGGTCAAGGGGACGTCGTCACGATGGTTGCCCACCGCTTCCGGCGGCCGTGGACGCCGCCCGGGTACGTGCTCCGGCACGCCGTCGAGAGGAGAACCGCAGTCATGGCCTACGAGGTGAAGGGCGTCGTCGCCCGCAGCAAGGGTGCCCCGGTCACGGTGGAGACGGTGATCGTCCCCGACCCCGGCCCGGGGGAGGCGGTGGTCGACGTCCAGGCCTGCGGGGTGT